>JABSSK010000053.1 GCA_013214265.1 Saprospiraceae bacterium
TATTGTTCGGCTAGTAACCATCCCACCTAACATGTCTCCTTGAGGCGAAACTGAAAACGTAGCATTAGTATTCGTATCGCACTTCACATCTTTCATTGGCCCATCAAAATCATTTATAGGCCCATTGAAATCATTTGTTTCCGGGATAGCAAAAGGACCGTATTCACAACCAATAGTTGCTGGACTGGTGGACTCAATCCGAATTCTATAGTTTGTTCCTCCAACTGAGCCGAGTGGAATAATCCCTTGAATTTTTCCGGCAACGGAATCTGATCTGTTGCGTCCTATGATTTTAGTTCCCGCAGCAAAACTACCATTCTCGTCTGATAATACGATCCGAAATTGATTATCTGATGTTAGACCAGATTCCATCGTTGCATAATCAAGTACAATTTGGTCACCTCGGCAGTAGACGGAATCAACTCCAGGGAAAGGCGTTGGAGAAGTAATAACCATGCTACGGATTTCTTGATCACCATCATCATTACCTGCACCGGGCGTATCCGAGGTGAAATCACCCGTAACCGTTTCTACTGTAAAACGATAGTCTTCGGCAAATTCCACATCAGCGGGAATGATTACCTTAACGGTACCCATTAATTGAGATGTCCCTGAAAGCGTAATATCTCCTGAACCATCTACACTACCTTCATTGTTAAGGACTGTTAATTCCTCATCATAAGATTTGTCAGATGAAGTCAATCTAACCTGTACCTGACCTACACCACTGGTAAAACCTATCGAAGGGTATAAACACTGGGCGGTAAAGGCAACTTCCACCATATCACCAACACAAAATGGGCCGTCAGGCTCAACGTTACCCGTGGTAAGTACTGGAGCTGTAGCGTTTACATTAACATTGTTACTGGCTATTGGCCCGGCATTAGTTGTGCCGACAGCACTAAGGCTCAGTGACTGAGACCCAGAGGCTGTTCCTGAATACGACACAGTAACCGAACCAGAACCATTTCCGGAGCCATCAATAGTTACATCATCTGAATCTGAAGATCCGTTTGCACCTAAATCAAGTGTCACGGTAACTGTTTCACCAGCAGCAAAACCTGCTAAGTTAAAAGCCACGGTAAACGTCTCTTCGTAACATACTGTGCTCGGAGTAGGAGCCGAGGCAGTTACAGTTTGCGACTGCACAGCCGTTAAGCTGAACAGCAAGCCGACCATGGTCAGCAAAGCTTTCATCATTCGATTCACGCGAATCAGATTTTGAAACATCATGTGATTAGGTACCGATTTTTTCATGAGCCTTATTGTTATTGGGAGGCTAAACTTCCCACTGTTTTATGCGTTTTTAGGTCTTTTACCATCTCAATTAACGATGGGTATTCAGATATTTCCAGACACCTCTATATTGAGGATCTGTCCACATTTTTTTGTAAGCGGCTATTGGATCATTCACAAATTCCAATAGGCCTGGGTTTCTATCAAAGTCATGCCCTTTGGCTTTGAGTTGGTTGCCCATCTCTTTAAATAATGCACGGATATAATTTTCATTTTGGTTAAGCGTAAGGAAGAAGGTTTCCTCATTCAGCACGCCTTCGTATGCACCGTTTTGAATCTTCGCAGCGCGATCCAACATGTTAGGTCGCTTCAAAATTTGGGTATTTGGCAATTCAGCTTTCCCTTGCAAATAAGCCATAATGGTATTTACTTTATCTTCAGCCTCCTGTACCTTACCTGCTAGTTTATTTTTGTGCAGTCCCACCGCGCAATTAATGATATTCAATGGTGCATCGTCAGCAGCTTCCCAAGCAATGCCTACTATTCGGTGATACTGGCCAGCAGGCAGTTCATCGGGATTCACTGCAATACCCATACCGTCTTCATTACCGGAAGGTATTATGTAATCCCCTACCTGAACGGGGCCAACAACCCGAATTGGAACCTGCCCCATGAAGGCCACTCTTTCCCGGTTTTCATGATCAGAAACGAAGGTGGCATTTCCGAGAAAAGCAGGCATGGCGGAAACAACCATCATATGGCTGGCTCCGAAGGTATTCAAAGAAACCTGTCCCCCGTGGATTCCTACAATTTCCCCATAGATCAAATCTCGTTCATCCGGTTCACGAACGATATACTCGGCATAATCACCAGCACCAGATGTATAATATACCCCTGCGTTGGCAATGGAATTAGAATTAAACGTAGCTACTTCTGTAGCTAAAGCTGCTGCTTCGATACCAATAGTAACCGCTTGTGCCGTATTTGCCACTGCCGCTGCATAAATTCCCGGAGCAGCAAATGCGAATATTAAGGATGCTGCTGCCCCTGTAGCTGAAGCGTATTCACCGGCAGCTTCGACACCAGTGCCGGCAGCATCGGCAGCAAGACTCGCTAATTGTAAACCAAAGATGAAATTCTCACGTTTAAAAGGGTCGCTATTAGTCAATTCATCAACCGTTTGTCCCTCTACGCGACCCCATATAATACCATCACCAATACCGGGGCCACCATCGGCAAAGGTGAGAAAGTTATTTTCATTATTGCGATCACCATTTACCTTAATATAGATGCCGTGTTGTGCTCCAGTAATAAAAAGTGGATAATTAGCCAATTGTTTGTCATCCGTTCCGGCAGGACCACCAGTCAATTGTACTTGGCCATTGCTCGTAATTACTAAACGCGTTGTATCGTTTGTTTTAACCACAAAATCTTTGTCGTCGCGATTACCTATAAAGTGGTAAGGTGGACGAGTATTTTCATTTCCTCCCGTAGTCCAATAAATAGAACTGGAGCGCAGGTTAATGGAATCATCTTCAATCAGTCGATTGGTAGTCTCCGCATAGAAAGCGTAAGGAACGGTTTGTAGTTCGGTACTCGATAGCAATTGAAAATTGGAGTTGCCTTGGGTACTGGTTTCTACGTCCAGCCAGATATTTTTTGACGCCCAAGGTATTTCCGACATGGTTGCCCCTGAAACCGCTTGGCCTTTTCCAATTACAAATCGGAAAAGGCCAAGGTTATCCGTTTTAACTTCATGTACTTCGACATAAAAATTTTGTGGCAATACATCATCCTTAGCATGGAAGGATAACCGAACCAGCAGCTTTTGATTAGTCAATAGCTGCCCCGAAAAATCCCTTGCTAATCCCTGATAATTCATCCCCAAGAAGGGCTCATTCTGAGCAGAAGCCTCAAAATGAAAAACCAGAGATAGGAGGACGAGTAGTTGTAGCATTCTTTTCATGGCATACATTTTATACTATGGGTGCCCTTAGTGACCCTCCTTTATGAATTTTTGATCCATTCTTCCCCATTGCGTTGTATAGCTATGGTTCCGACGTAAATCTTTTAGATACTGAATAGGATCAGCAAACAAAGATTGAAGCTCAGCTGATTGCGCAAAAGAACCTTCTCTTGAAGTAAACTGACGTTGAGCTTGGTCAAAGATATATTCGTATAGCGGGCGATTCAGCTCCAACATAGCATCATATTCATCATCAGTAAATGCCTTTACAAAAGCAGATTGTGGCTGATTCTGGACGTTATTCAGGGCTAATTGTACACCTTCATCCGTCAGCAATGGCTCTTCTCCTTTTAAATATCCAAGTATGTTATCCACCCGGGCATTCAGTACTTCTACTTTTTCGCTTAAATCATTGGCATTGATACCCACGGCCACGTTTACGATATTTAAAGGCGCATCTTTGGCTGTTTCCCAAGAAACCCCAATAATCCGGGCATAATCTCCGGAAAGCATATTATCTGGATGTACTGCAATTCCAAAGCCATCATGATTACCCGATGGGATAATGTAGTCCCCCATCGACACCGGACCTACCACTCGAACAGCCACCTGTCCCATGAAGGCTACTTTTTCATACTTTTCTTCATCCTCAGGCTGCGGTGCATTACCCAGCACGATAGGATTACGGGAAATAACCATCAAGTGATCTGCTAATTGTGTGTTTAGAGATATCTTACCTGCACGAACGCCTACAATTTCACCATACACTAAATCACGTTCTTCTTTTTCGCGGAGCAGCCATTCTGCATAATCAGCCCCTCCTGATTGGTAGGCTACCCCTACTGAATTAACCGTATTAGTTATGTATCCGTCACGTTCAGTAGTGAGCGCGGCCAATTCAGTAGCAAATCCTACACCCTGAGCGATCACCCCAACAGCAGCTGTGGCGCAAATGCCAGAAGTGCCCAACCCTGCCGCCTCGGCCCCCAAAGCAGCTACTTGCGCACCCAAAGAAGTGATACCTAATGCAAATAGGGCCGTCTCGGTTTTATAACTAGGGGAATCATATAACTCCTGAAGCGTTTGGCCTTCGATCCGACCCCAGATGGTTCCATCGCCATCACCGGGCCCACCATCCGCGAAGGTCACAAAGTTATTTGCACTTGAGCGACTGCCATTTACCTTAATGTATATTCCTTGTTCTGAACCCTGGATCGTCAGCGGATAGTTTGCATACTGTTGGTCCGAATCCCCATTCATAGTTCCAACGCCACTAAAAATTTTAACCTGCCCATTCTCTGTAATGACCACCCGATCATCATTGTTGGTTTTGAAATATAGAGGCTTATTGTCACGTGTTCCAAGAAAATGATATGGCGGCCGAGTAAATTCATTACCGGTAGTCGTCCAATAAATGGAGTTACCAGAACGAAGATCGACTTCGTTATCATCCACCAATTTGCTGGCACTTTCTGCATGAAAAGCATAAGGCACCGACATAAGTTGGCTCGTACTTACTGTCTTATAAAAAGCGCCAATTTCTGTTTTCATCTCCACATTCATCCAGACAAGTTCTTCAGCCCATGGCACCTCATCCAATAGGCCATCCCTGTTATCTCCTTGCCCAATGATCAAACTAAAGTAGCCACGACTATCTGTTATAACCTGATGCTCTTCTGAAAAGAAGGGATTATTAAATGCTTGTTCGGTTGGCAGTGATATTTTCAGGGCTACTTCTTTATTACCCATAGGTTGTCCCGTTTCATCGCGAGCAACACCCTGGTAGCTAATACCTTGAGGTACAGATTGAGCCGCCAGATTACCGGTCACTAGAAAGAGTGCAAACAGAAAGGTGTAAAATTTATTTTTCATCGGACTGAGTATTGACACGTTAGTGGATTTTTTCTAGTGAATTTTAGGATTTGATTTTAATGATTTGGTGTGCCTCCATTGCTTCACCCGTTAAATCATTATGAACCCTCAAGAAATAGGTTCCTGCAGGGTAGTTTGCCATACTAAATTGTTGGGTTCCTACCGGGATTTTTGACCAAGTTCTCAAAGTACGACCATGGTTATCCAGTAAATCAATCCGATAAGTATTTAATATTGATCCGTTAACTTTAACCCTAAGCATATCCCTAACGGGATTAGGGAACACTTTGATTTGTATACTATTTTCTTGTCCTGACACCAATTCAATGTGCGGCTGCTGAAACCCTTCAGTAATACTACCTCCTTGAGGAGTAGCTAGTGGTCCACGTTGCACAGCAACCTCACCTACGGTCCACGAAATGGAAATATTTGCAGTTGAAGAAATATCACCCGCCATTCCAATCACTTGACGGTCGATCGATTGACTATAGGAAAAAAAAGGTATGTAGCAAAAACAAACAATGGTAAAACACCTTGATAGTGATGAAGAAGCTGATAAAAAGGAATGTCCTTTTCTTAAAGAAAAGAAAATTAAATCAAGTAAGGAACCTACAAGCAAGAATAGCGCATTACGAGTGCGTGCTGTCATTTTTTTCATGAAATCAGGTTAGGTCGTAAGTTAATAGGTAGTGGATAATGGGGAATATGACGCAAACAGTATTATGTGCTATTATTTTAGTTTTGGGTATCAGGTAGATGCACAATATATGAATAAAAATGGTGGGAACAAAAAGCATTATGACACCCAAATCACAACAATAGCTCTGCAAAAATCTCATTCGGCCTATTACTAGGCCCAAATAAAAAAATCGTATCATATTTTTCCAAAACACTACTGTCACTTCTTCAGCTATCCATTTTATGCTCAATATCTTTCATAATAGCAGCATATTTGTCTGTTTTAAATTATGTGGTGTGGACAATCAACTATGATGATTCGTTGGGCATTAGTCCTTATCTACTTACAATCTATTGAATCTATTAAAGTAGCTTATTAATAAACAACACCGCGTTAATATATTCTTAATCAACTCCCAACACATTTATACTGTTGACATATCCATTGTAGGTCATCCTTTTGTATAGGAACTGTTAGATACATAACTCTCCTCGTCGAAATCATTTTTCAATATTTATACGGCCCTGTAAACTTTTTTGCAGGTCACTCAAATACGATACCGGATCATTGAATATATCTATGACAGCCTGTTCTTTACTAAAATCAAGGCCCTTTTCTTTCAGTATATCCTGCGCCAATCGAAACGTTTCTCGAATTCTTTCCTCATTATAGGTCATCAGTTTTTGGATACTATCATCAGATAGCAACCTATGTACATTTTTTGCAGTTAATGGAACTATTTCAGAAGCATTAGGGGATGCGTGCGTTTCAAAATCGTTTTCTTCGGTTAAGGAGCCTTCACCTTGGAGGAATGCCATAATTCGATCTACTTTATCTTCAATTTCCTGAACTTTCCCTGCTAATCTATTTTTGTGTAGTCCTACACCAATTAGAATGGTATTTGTAGGCTTATCTTCAGCCAACTCCCATGCAACACCTACTATCTGTTTGAACTTGGCAGTTGCAAGAGAATCCGGATGTACAGCTATTCCAAAACCATCGTTATTCCCTGATGGTATGATATAATCCCCCACTTGAGCAGAACCTATTATATGTACTGGAACTTGACCTAAAAAAGCTACTTTTTCCATATCTGGTTCCCGATTTTTTTTCGGTGCATTACCCAGAACCCCAGGACGTAAAGAAATTACTTTTACATGATCCGCGCCCTCTGTTCTTCGACTTATCTGCCCAGCATGAATACCTACGATCTCTCCATATGACATATCGCTTTCTCCTTTTTTACGTAGTAGCCATTCCGCGTAATCCGCTCCTCCTGTTGAATAGGTAACTCCAGCCGAAGCAATTGCATTGGTATTATAGCCTGAAATTTCAGCAGCAAGAGCAATTGCATCAGCTGCCAAAGCAACCGCTTTGGCAAAATCCGCACCAGCTGCCACTATCCAACCAATGGCAGTAGCCGCTCCAACTTTCGTTGCAGTAGCCGCTGCAGCAGCAGCGACCTCTCCAATAGCCTCTACTGTAGTCCCCAATGCAGTAGCCACAAAAGCCACTATATCAAACCCAAAAACGGCATTTGTAAAAATATACTCGGTAGAAGTTAGAACTTCAGGGATAGTTTCACCCTCGATAGCACCAAGAATCGTTCCGGGGCCTACTCCCGGTCCAGTATCTGCAAACGTCATAAAGTTATTCCGTCCCGATCGCTCATCATTAATTTTTATGTAAATCCCTTGTTTACTGGACTGTACCGTAAGTGGATAAGCATCATAATCATCCTCACTACCCGATTCGCCACCAATGATGTTTATTTGCCCTGCCTTAGTCACTACCCATCTGGACTCACCTGCCGTAGCCAAATTAAAATCCTGCTCATCCCGAGTTCCTAAAAAATGATAATGGGGTCGCGTTCGATCATTTCCGCCTATTGTCCAGTAAATGGAGGCGTTCCGCAAACTCAAAATAGCGGTATCGGTTAATGCGCCCGCCGCCGCCGCATAAAAGGCATAAGGAACAGATTGCAGCTCCGTACTACTGATGCGAACGAAGTGTTGATCCTGTGGCCCACGAACATCCAGATTGAACCAAATAGTATGGCTTGCCCACGGAACATCTTCTAAATTATGGTCAGCTGATTGCCTACCTTTTCCAATAATGAATCCAAACAACCCACTGTTATCGGTAGTCACTTGATGTATTTCTTTGAAATGAATAGTGAATTCTCCTTCATTGTACGATACAAAAGATAAACGAATTTGTAAGGCTTGATCTGCCATTGGTAGCCCGTCAGCATGACGTGCAACAGCTTGATAATTCATCCCTTGGAAAGGACTAAATTGAGCTGAACAGGATAAAGCATGCACCAACGTGAAAATCCAGATTAAAATGAAGCTATAAATGCGCATACGGCTTATGATTATATCCCAACGTGAGTTAAGGAGAAGATGATTTAATTTGAGAACGTAATTATTACTTGCGTAAAATGGAGTCAACAAAGCCCCACTGGGTGGTGAATTGTGGATTTCGCCGAATCTCTTTCAAAAAGGTGATTGGGTCATCGAACATTGTTCGCATTTCTGATACTTGGTCAACGTTTATTCCCTGCTGCTTGAGTTGACTTTCGGCTTGATCAAATAAGGATTCAAACAAGGACGTATTGCTATCTACGAATGCATCAAATGCGTCGTCCGAAAGCCAAGGATGGATGGTTGTCTGAGGTTGATCCAAGGCTGAATTAGATGTGATGGTATCCATACCTCCGATACCATTTAGCGGGCCCTCACCCCGTAAGTAGGTCATTATACGATCCACTTTTCGTTCTAGCTGGTCCACTTGTTCACTTAAGTCGTTGGCATTGATACCAACAGCAACATTAATTATATTCAAAGAGGCAGCCTCTGCTGACTCCCAAGCCACCCCAACTATATTTTTGTAATCACCTGCTTTCATATCTTTAGGGTGCACGGCTATACCCATACCATCATGATTACCAGAAGGTAGAATATAATCACCAAGAGCAACTGACCCTGCAACACGAACAGGCACCTGTCCCATGAAAGCTACCTTTTCAAAGGCATCAGTCCGATCAGGTTGTGGCGCATTACCCAATACAATGGGCCTCATAGATATCACTAACAAGTGATCTGCATTTCTGGTATGAAGAGAAACCTTTCCAGCTTGGACACCTACTATTTCACCGTATAACAAATCTCGCTCATCTATCGCCCGCTCCAACCATTCGGCGTAATCTCCTGAACCCGACGAATACGTTACGCCTACACTAGTCATGGCTAATGCATTATAATTCAGAATTTCCGTGGATAAAGCAGCTGCCTGAGCAACGAGGGCTACCAAATTTGCAGCTGCTCCAACAGCAGCACCTGCACCCAGTCCAGAAGCAACAAGCCCACCCACTTCTATACCTGTGGCTGCTGCCTGAGCGACTAATGATGCAATATTGATTGCAAAAACTGCATTTTGAAATATGTAATCAAACGAACTTAACAACTCAGGAATCGTTTGACCTTCTATTTCACCCCATTTGTTACCAATTCCTATTCCTGGTCCACCATCCGCAAAAGTCACAAAATTATTATCCCCCGAACGTTCCCCATTAACCTTAATATAAATCCCTTGATCACTCCCTTGGATCGTGAGTGGATAGGCGTCATAGTCATCCTCTTCACCAGAAACGCCACTGATGATCTGTGTTTGACCTTCAGCAGTAATGATGACCCGCTCAGTATTAGCGGTCTTGATGTATAAGTCTTTTGCATCTCTCGTTCCCACAAAATGGTACGGAGGTCGAGTGTAGCTATTGCCTGTAGTTGTCCAATAAATGGAGGAACCTGTACGTAAATCTACTTCGTTATCGTTAACCAAACGATCTGCTTTCTCCGCATAAAAAGCATAAGGAACAGAAAAAAGCTGATTAGTCGTTAAGGACCTAAAACCTCCAGATTCGATATCAAAAAACTCTAGGTCCAGCCATATTTGTTCGGTAGACCAGGGAATATCATGCAAATTTCCAACTGACGCCGATCCTTTGCCGATAACCAAACCAAAATATCCTTGTGCATTGGTTTGGACAAAATGCGTTTCCTGAAAAAATGGTGTGCTTGAAGTTACTCCATTCACTAGAGAAACCCGCAGAAACACTTCTTGATTGGCCATTGGCAATCCAGACGCAGCACGAACCACACCCTGATAATTTATCCCTTGTGGAATGGTCTGTGCGCTAAGGCCTCCAATAACCAGTATACATGTGAGAATCTGGATGTATATTATCTTTTTCATTAAGATTAATGATTAACCTATTTAGTAAACTATTTTCATATCATAAAATCTTTCAAACAAGGACTATATACCAGATGCGATATGGGTATTGAGGTTTTTAATATGGCTTCAGCATGCTTACTTTAATACTAGACATAGGGTCATACCTACTGTACCTGACTTCCAGCTTCATAAGAACGGAATAGACAGCATATGCAAAGTGACTGATTCTTCATCTATGCATTATACCATGACTTTATACTTCTGAACTCACACTTGATATCCCAGCATTCAAAAGCTGAGGTGTACAGAAATACAGCCAATAGGAACGTAAATACGTTGCATTGATAAAGTAAGGTGTAATGGTTTTTGTGCGGGATACTACTGTTTCGTTACAGTTGGTTACCGACATTAGATTTTGTTGGAATTGCAAAGCAGATTTAATCCTTAGAAAAAGGAAAAGACTTTTTATTAGGCAAGCAGATTTTACTACAAAAGATTCGTACTGTAGTTTGGTTGTAAAGTATCATTTTTTTAATAATAAACCAAAAAAATTAGCAGGATAACTATTTATAGATTATGGATTTGTTCTAAAAAACTGAAGCCTTTTCACCCGTGATGTATTGATTTGAAAACCATTGATCTCTCCATTTTTTTCCCGAATAAAATGAATCCTTCCAATGCCCGGAACAAGAAAAACATCCTCTTCTTCAGAGCGCATTTCATGATAAGAAAGGCTCCCTTTCCGCAAGCATAGTGCATCCTCTTTGCGTTCAACTAAATAATTGATATTTAACTCTTTACTGTAAAACGATCCGATATATTGTTCAGATTTCTGCTTGGAGAGATGAGAAAAAACAGGCTTCTGCTTTTCCATTACTGGCAACATTTGATCGGGGTCAGGTACAGATAATTGACTTTGTAAAACTATGGCTGCCAATTTATCACCTAATACAGAGACGGACAGGCCGCTCCAGTTACCTTTGAGCATAATCTGAAGATCAAAGTCGGGGTAATAGGCTACATACGCACGATATCCTGCACTTGCGCCGCTGTGTAAGAGTCGGTTCACATTTCGCCATTGCTGGACGCGAATACCAAAGGCATAATCCGAGGTTGTCCCATCTTTAAATTTACCCGGTGTGCGAAATAATTCATGTGTATTGTCTGAGCCTAGGGTACGGTTTTTCAAATTATCCATCCATTTCTTCATATCCCATAAGCTCGCATACATGCCTCCCTGCCCGTAAGCACTACTTACATCATACACTTGCACCCATCCATGTTTTGTGTCACTGCGATAAGAATCAGCCCGCATAGGGAAAATCTCCCCTTGTATATCCATGATATAAGTGTCGTGCATATTCAAGGGGTTAAAAATCTTGTCTCGCATAAAGGCTTCAAAGCCCTGACCACTCACATGTTCAACAATATCAGCCAATAACATGTAAGCAGTATTACAATAAGCATAGGAGGCTCCGGGTTCAAAGTTCACATCTATACTGTTATTCAATACTTCCTGTGCCTCAAATTGACTAATTCCCTCACGCGGCATACCCGCAAGACTTTTCAAATCATAGACTTCGCGAATTCCACTCGTGTGATGGATCATTTGACGTACCGTAATACCAAAATCTGGAGCCTTCGGAAAAAAAGAAGAAATCGGGGTGTCCAGATTCAATTTTCCTTCTTCAACCAGCAAAGCAATAGCAAAAGCAGTAAACTGCTTAGCTACCGAACCCAGATCAGAGATGGTATTTCCAGTAAATGGGATTTGGTGCTCCAGATTCGCTAAGCCGAATGCAGCAGTATATGGTTCTTGGTTCCCCTGAGATATTATTACAGCCAGTCCAGGCCCAGGTTGTTCAGGGAGCTGAGTAAGTACGATAGAGTCCAGTGCAGGTCTGTTAAGAAGAAGATCTTTTGTCGATTGGCACTGGCTATGTAGCCAGCCCCAGCACAGCACGGGTAGGAGCAGTATTCTCATTTTTAGAAATAAAATACAACTTCTAGTGCGATTTAGGAGTAAAACCTGGCGTAAGATAATTGAAGAAGATCATTTTGATAGCCGGGTTAACAGACAAATACCCCTCGGTTAAAGCATACTTGCCAGATGTATTACCCGGCAAGTATGCATAACATCTTTTCAATTAACGAATGTCAAACCAAAGGCCAGCCATTACCCAGCGGCCCGGCATAGGTGCACCAAGAATATCCTGGTATTCGGCATCAAATACATTATGGATTTGAAGCTGAATACCAATATTCTGCGTAAGATCATGAGCTGCTCTGACATTCCACAGGGAATACTGTTCTGTCAGTTCCGCATCGATAGCTTCCGCTAATCGGTTATTACGCACCTTATACAGACCATTGACAGAGAAATCCAATCCACCTGCATTCAGGGTCCATTGCGTGGTCAACAAGTGACGTGCATGACTACTGATATAAACAGAAACAATATCTTCATCATTAGACGTATTCAGGTAGGTATATCCGATTGAACCACGCACTCGCCGACGGTTATCAATAATATGGCTTAGCCACAACTCGGTTTCGAACCCTTTAGTGACAACATCACTAATGTTTTGTGCGAAAAAGTAGTTAGCTCCGTCTTGCAAATTTTGATTATTAGGAATCCGTGATTCATTCGTTTCCACATAATCAATTAAGCTACTGGATTGGCGAAGGAAACCCGTCCCTTTCCAAGTTATATTGGGCGTTAGGTCAAGGTCAAAACCCAATTCTTCTGACCAGCTCTGCTCAGCCAGCAAATCAGGATTACCCAGATTACGACCCGGAGTCAGATTCGTCAAATTGAAAGAGACATATCTTTCAGTATAGTTAGCTGCACGAATACTACGCCCGGCACTACCACGCAGATTAAGGTTGGGTAATACTTGGTAGGCTAGATTCAATTGGGGTGTAAATTCGAGATCGTAGTTTTCATCGTAGTCCACTCTTGCGCTACCAGTAATGGTCCACTGTGTATTCGGAGACCAAACCGCCATACCGTAGGCTCCGACGTGCCAATCTTGGTGATCACCACGATCATTGCTTTCAATGGAGCGGCGATCCAGTTGCCCACCAATATTAAAAGCCCATACCTTAGACGAACGCCAGTGGTGATTTACATTCAGGTTGGACAATAAGGTTACATGCTCATTAGTAGAAGCGAAATCAGGACTAAAGACAAATACATCCGTATTTCTTTTGTGCGCCAGATTAATTTGGGTATTGCTGATTTGCCCTACCTTATCGACTACCAACTGATTCCACCAGGTACCAGTTGTTTCGGTAGATTTATCAAATGGGCTCACTGTATAGAAATATCGTGCGCTAAAATCGCGGTGATCATAGGCCGTTCGGATTTTGAATCGCCAGCCGTTATTGAGGTTACCACCGGCTTGCACACCTACTGTTTTAATATCAAAATAATTATCAAACCCTTCGAGTGTCGAACCGTTTACCGTTCTTTCTGGGATAGACTCACCTAGCGACTGCGTAAGATTAAATCCTCCACTAAAGAATGAATTCTTCTTTTGCACGGCGAACCCTTGGCGTCCCATTACTAAACTGTTATCGCCATAATTCATTTGCCCAGCGATCTGGGTGTAATCACCAGCAGTAGCTTGGTACCCTTTCGTGATCACATTGATCACACCCCCCACAGCATCGGCACCATAAATGGCCGCAGCTGCACCTCGAAGTACTTCTACCCGTTCGATTTCAGCCGTTGCTACCGGAATAGCGTGGTTAAAATGCCCTGTTAGTGGGTCATTTAAGCGCATACCATCAATTAAAACCAGAACCTGACTGAAAGTAGAACCTCGCATTGTAATGTCTCCTTGTGATCCAAAAGCATTGCGGGATTGTACTTCAATCCCTGGAATGTATTGAAACAACTCATCCAGAGAAGTATAGGGTGCCTGCTCCAGATCGAGTGGCTGGATGACACTAATATTTCTACCTGTCTGTTCAACCGGTGTTGGAACGCGAGCAGAACGCACGGTAATTGTATCAACAGATACAGAGAATTGGCCCATAACCGGATGAGCACACAGCATAAGAGATAAAGCTAATAGCGTAATAATTCGCATATCACTTGCATTTTTTTAAAAAGAATGCAAAAATAACAAGGGCTAGTAACTAAAGAAATAATGGAGAAGAAAATAATGTATTGTTAGCATTAATTTATTTGAAAACGCACACCCACAAACTGACTTCTACCCGGACTTATCGGTGCACTATTCGCCCCACCTGAATGAGGTCCTACAGCTCCTCCCTGAACCGTAACCTGCTGTATATTTAGCAAGTTACGCACACCAATAGTCAATTGGCAACGCTTTTTGAAGAAAGTAGCTGATCCCGAGATATCGATCTGGGTCAATCCGTCCTGAATACGTTGTCGCGATACGGTATTTCCATTTTCGTCAGTATCCGGATAAAAAGTAATGATCTGGTCTTGCCAATGGGCTAAAGTCTGAAGCTGCATAGGCACCTTTTGTCCCCATGCATATTGGACTGAGGCCGTTCCACTCCATTGGTAAGTGAATCGGCTAACAGATTCATCCTGTTCGTGCAGTGCATTATATAACCCTGTCGATTGTGCTTGCAGATCAGCCGTCCAATACTGATTTTGCCAATTTAACCCAACTCGTGCACCTTTACTATAGAATTGATCTTGGTTAAAGTAAGTATAACGCCCGGTGGAGGTATCCTGAGCCATAATCGGGCCAGAAGGTGAATCCATGAATTCGAATAAAGAAATCCGATTTTGCACAGAATTATAAAACACTAAAGCTTGTAGTTTTAATTTTGTATTAGGCTTTTCCTGGTTATACACCACAGAAGACTGCAGATGGTTAGCTGATTCAGGAGTCAGGTTAGGGTTCCCTAAGATATAGTGATTGATATCAATGAATTCAAGATACAACTCTTTTAAATCGGGGCTGCGAAAGCCTTTCCCATAAGAAGCTCTCCATTGCCAATTTTCTGACCAGGCATACTTTAAGTGAACGGAAGGGATCAATGGAATATCAAAAACAGAATTATATCCATATCGAAGTCCCATTTGAACTGTAAGCGGAGAGATGCCGTGAAACCCAACTTTCGCAAAAGCAGCTAAATCAGTCAGGGTTCGTGCTTCTCCCAGTGCACCGTTTTCACCGGCAATACGCTCTCCATTGCCTTCGTCCCCACGGAAATCAATACCTGCTTGCCACTTCCAATTTGCATTACTTCTAGGCATAGCTATTTGGGCACGAATCATCCAACTGGAAAAACGAGTCGTATCCAAATCGTCATACATGGTTATACGCTCATCATCATCAAAATTTATGCGGTAAGCATCTTTTATACGTGCATAGGAATTATAGGCAGTAGTCGCTTTTAGATAGGCATTATCACCAACCCCACCTTCGAAAGAAGCAACGATATCGTTTCGAATGGTTGAAAAATGCTGATCGAAAGCATAGGGTTTGAACTGAGGCCGACGTTCTTCACCCAATAATTGTAATTCTTCTTGAAAATGTCGACCCTCAATGCGTAGCCGCTGGTCCTGATTAGGCTGGAAAATGACTGCTACTTTACCCATGAATTGATCCTTGGGATTCCACAAATAAGCCCGGCTTTCCTCATCTGCTTTCCAACCGGAAAATTGATCAAGAGCACCATTAGCTTTTACCAACCATTTTTCATGAAACTGCCACCCCAAACCTGCTTCTAACCTATTTTCGGCTAATGATTCATACTGAGCACCCAGTGTTACCTGAATCGGATTGATTTGAGATGAACGCGTAACCACATTAATAACACCAGCTAGGGCATTCGTTCCATACGATACCGCTAATGGTCCCTCCACCACTTCAATTCTCACAACATCCAACATATTAATCTGGCTCAGGTCAATCTGTCCATTCAGTCGCCCAATAACAGGCACACCATCAATCATAATTTGGATGTTCTGCCCGCCTAATCCCATCAAGGATAGGCCGGGCCCCAGAATTAGATCCTGGCGAATTCGGATACCTACAATTTGCTGAAGTGCCTGTTCTAAATTCGTCACACCCCTGCTTATAAGGCTTTCACTACCTAAGGTTCTGATTTGATGTAACGCAGCCCGTGAACTGGTTGGTTCCGGTTGCCCTGTAGTAACTACTTCAGGTAAGTCAATCGACCAGATTGCAGAGTCCACAGATTCCTGAGCTAAAGCTCCGTAAAGGAAACACAATAAAAAGAAAGGTAGCAGGATTAGCTTAATACGCATTCTCTAACTTTACAAAAAAGTTTAAAAAAAAAACCGATTACGGCTGGCATCAAGAAGATTATAATCTTCCATCAACCAACCGTAATCTCGGTCATTAAAGCATTCTCTAAATCCAGTTTACAAAAGGAAACGGGAAAATAAAGGCAGAGTAAAATGATATCTAAATATTTCCCGTCCCTTGTCTTTATGGCTATCAGCCATTATTTCTTGAGCAGAGGTTTAGTTAACGTAGCGCCATTACGGCCAATCACCTGATAGTAATACGTGCCCGATGGCAACGCACCTAATTCAAGTGTGTGCGTAAAAGTACCTTGCAAGGTCGATTGTCCGAACGGACCTGATTGAATGAGGCGTCCCGTATTGTCTAATACTTGCCATGTAGCAATATCAGCACTATTTCCTTGGTCCTCTATACTTAATTGAACCCTAGAAACAAACGGGTTTGGATATGTCTGAATAGCAATACCTTCTAACCACTGGTTTTCCCGCGTATCACTTACCAATCCAGCGGACTGCTGGGTGAATACTGAAATACCAGAACTACTACCCTCAAAGTCGATGAACTGAAGTTTATACAGCTCGTCTGTTTTGGACTTCACAAAAAACACTAAATCATCGACAATAGAGTAAGAAAACGTACTGAGGTCAAAGGATTTCCAATCATATCCAATCACGTCAACATCAGTGGACAAACTATCCGTGCTAGGATCGAATGGTCTGGTATCTGGTTCCATCGTTGTGACTTGTGCTACCTCAACGCCCGGTGCTTGTATGACACCTGTCACCAGATAATCGACAAATTCAACGGGACCTGTAGGAATTTTTGTGTAGTAACGAGAAAACACCAAATCCCAATCCGTAGGAATCGATTCTATAACCTGTTGATTCGTTATAGAGTAATGGATTAATTGACGATCAGGGTATGCGCGGGTATCTACCGTATCAGTAGAAGCATTACTACCATCTAAACCAGCGTATGAGAATATGAATACACCTGCTTCTAGCTTTTCGATCTTAAACTTGAGCCATGAACTATCTCGTTGCTGAAGCAAATAAGTTGGACCGCCAGAAACAACATGCGATACAGGGCTATAAGTCCCCCATCCAAAATCAAAAGGGTTAGATGGATCCGATACGGTTGCAAAAGCACCATGATCATAGCCCTCCTTACCATTATACAGGCGGGTGTCGGCCATATCCGATGTCAAGGTATCTGAAAAGTTGTGTTCGCCATGCATGCTGTAAAGCGACAACTCCCCGTGAATACCTCCCGTTCCTTCATTCAACCAAATACCTGCAGAAAATCCTCCACTAAAAGCTATTTCCCAAGAATTTATTTCCACTGGTGTAGCCTCCTGTGTGGCAAGGTTATAATAAACCTCCTGAGCATAACCAGACCCCTGTGTGATTTCAATGAAATCTACATCCTGTGCAGTTACCGCACAAACGAAAAACAAAAAAAATGGTAAAATTCTATAGCTGTCCATAACTATTTAGACTAATTATAAATAATTATGCAATGATAAAAGCCACATCGGTAACAAACAAACAAGAAGTCTTAAATTAAGAATCTTTACCTAACAGTAGCCTCAAACCATACCCAACAAAAGGTACTTCATGGTGACATAAAAAAAGCCCACATACCTAACCATAGGTATATGGGCTTATGGGCAGGAGCAAAAGGTCTAACTGCGAGATGCCTGATCTCTGCGAATAATCTCTTCGATTTGGTAAACTTTAATATTTTTCCCAATAATTTTTCGTTCCGGATTGATTACATACAGTTCTGGTGTAATATCGACAAAGTACTTTGCATAGATGGATCGGTTGGTTGGATCATACACATTAATCCAATTCATTCCAGTTTGTCGGATATAGTTGGTCCATTTTTGGTTATCTGTATCTATAGCAATCCCAAAAACTTC
>JABSSK010000530.1 GCA_013214265.1 Saprospiraceae bacterium
AAAGGCTCATGTCGGGGTAAATCCTTGTTGCTTTGGTATTCCAAAACCTAGACCTACTATGACTTGGGCATGGTGGGCTTGACCAAATAAAATCAAATCCTTTATAATTATCTAAAAGATAAGTATGGGCATTAGCAACAATTACTTTATCATTAGGGAATCGCTCTTGATATAATTCTGCCAAGTATGGGTCAAGCTCTACCGCTGTTACTTCTAACTTATGGTTAGCTAAAGCTGCTACCTCATCCCACTTCAAGCGGTTGCCGCCTAAGCAAGCGTATAGGTTTGCTATTTTAAGCGTTTTCATCTTGTCAAAGATTTAATAGCCTTAATGTATTGCTTATTGTATTGGCTCCAATCCTTTGTAATCATTTCTAAGACATCAGATACAATCATCAACGATCCGTCTTCTTTAACTGTACTTCCTGCTATAGCTCGCAGAAGATTAACCGTGTCAGGCTCTAAATATACAGATATCTGTTGCTTTTTAATTTTGTTCTTTGGTCTTCCTACCATTATTCTACAATTTTTGATACCCAAAAAGATACCTTTATTTCTAAATCAGAGAAAGAACTAATGCTATACATAGCCCTAATAAGCCTATATGCATCCTGCCACTCTTCAATTTCTTTATCTTTGATCGCTTTGGCTGCGGAATAAATATGTAAATCTATATTAGACCCAGCACTTAAACAATGCTTTGCGCCTGCTTTTATACGATCCCTTAAAGGGTGGGCTTCGTACTCTTTAACAGAGTCGAAGCCAAATATTAATGCTAAAAATTTGTTATCCATGCTTTTCATTCAGGAAATTCAGCTAAAATATTACCATTGGCGTCATAGTATTTGATTGACCATGTAGGATGAACATTTTCGTAGTGTTTTTGTCCTTCAAATTGGACGTTTAAATTTCCTCCCAAATTAGCACCAACAATAATTCCTGTTTTTTCATTATAAGTTAATTGGACTTTCATCCCTTTTTTTACAAAGGGTAGCCCCCTTTGATTTTTAATGTAATTTAGGTTTTTATTCATTTTTCAAGTTTTAAGTAAATTAATAAAGGGGCTACTGCTTAACAGTAAACCCCGTTTTTTTATTTGTTGCACATAGCTTTTACATGAGTTAAGCATTTTTCATAACTATCATAGACAGCCATAAATTTTGCATTATGAATGAAGTTCTGTCCCTCTGCTTTTCCAATAGGGTATTTTATTTCATCCCTAGTTATTGCTTGGTAATGACCTTCTACTCTAGCGTTGGGGGTAATCAAAAATTTTACCCCATCTTTTTCCGCCAAATTTTTCCAACCTGGGATAATTCCTTTATCCTCATTAATTAAATAGCCGTTCTTTCCCTGCTTTTTAATTAAATCATTCCAAGACTCCTCTCCCTTAACAGCCATAATGGCGGTACTGATTTGCCCCTTTAGTATAGACCTCATGGCTTTACAGGCTTCATCAAATGATAAAGAACCATTCATAGAAGCAATAATAGAATTAACGCAGGGGACTCCACTTTCTTTATTTTTAACTCCTAAGTCCACGTTTGAGACGTGGTTAAAGAAGTTCTTACCCAGCTTCTCGCCTACCTTGTGGCATATTAATCCATGATGGATTAGCGTATCAAGGATAAGGATGTTTGTCGCTGGAAGC
This sequence comes from Saprospiraceae bacterium, assembly GCA_013214265.1. Taxonomy (GTDB): domain Bacteria; phylum Bacteroidota; class Bacteroidia; order Chitinophagales; family Saprospiraceae; genus DT-110. The sequence goes on from JABSSK010000530.1 coordinate 1,652, forward strand.
TCTGAACTCTGATGGTGGTCAAAGTTCTTCAACAAAGGATTATACACCCTGCCCACGTCTAACACCCATACTTGGGTATCGTTAAGGTGTTCGTCTGACACCTTGAATGTTCTTTCAACTGGGATGTGTTGGTCATGGAATGCGTATCGAATAAGTTCTATCGCTACCACTTCGTCAGCGTGGTACATTCCTCCATGAGTTACTATGATTTTTGGCTTTGTCATAATTGCTTTAAGTTTTAAGTAAATTAATAATGTAAATATATATAATACTTTAGACAAATGCAAAAAAAAGGCAGGGATAAACCCTGCCTTTCAATAACTACTTAAAACTAAAACCTACCTAATGCTAACACAATTAAATAGGCTGTAGTGTAGATAGCTATAAGAACAATTATTATGTATTTTATTATTTTCTTCATAGTTAAAAGGGGGTTTTATCCCCCGAAAAGTTACCCTCCTTACTCTATAAAGGTAATTTATTTTATTGTCTTTTTCAAGGTTGTACCCATAAAAAACAAATCCCCTTTTGGTGTTATTTCTAGCTTATAGTTAGGGCTTTTATATATGGCTCCTTCCTTAGTTTCGGTTATCTCTACTTTTGGAATAGGTGTAGGTTGGATTTCAATTAATCTACTAGCGATTATTTTTTTGCGCTCATAGATCACAGCGTAAATTCTTCTTTCAATCCTAGCCCCTACCTTTTCAAGGTCTTTAGAAAATACAATTTTGTGAATGCCTTGTTTTATTTCGTGGAATGGTCCGTTTACGTCTTTAAGCTCCATTGGTATATGCATTTTTTATTTAAACTCTTTTTTCTTGGTGGGTGGTATTCAACCCCTATTGCTGGGATAAAATACATATAAGGCTCATTACACAATACCACCAAAGCCAAATATTCTTTTTTGTCAGGGTCTATGGTTAGGGGGTCGTTTGGCTGAAATACCCAGCTGGGGCAATATCCGTTCAATTTACAGCTTTTAACATGAATTTTCTTTTCGTTTAAATATAAATCCGCTTCAAAGCTTTTTTTGGTCTTATCGTATATAAAAAAGTCAGGATAAGACGTTTTTAACGCTTTGTGGACCATTATTTCAGCTGCTTT
>JABSSK010000531.1 GCA_013214265.1 Saprospiraceae bacterium
CAAAAGCTATCCTCATAATCGAATACCGCGCTTATCAAACTGACGAAGCCATCAAAAAGGCCGAAAAATTAATCCAAATACTTCAGAAAAAAAATCTAGGCTATGCCCATCCTATCGTTCAATCCCCAGCTACTGCTCAAGTCTGGGCACGACGTAAAGCAGGACTTGGCCTACTGTCAAACGTTAAAGGAGATAAAAAGCCCGTAGCTTGTATCGAAGATACGGCAGTAGATATTCGCGACCTCCCCGATTATATCGATGAGTTCGAAACGATGCTTTCCTCTTTCGGTCAGAAGGCTGTTTATTATGCCCATGCCGGCGCCGGAGAATTACATCTTAGGCCCATGCTTAATCTGAAAGCACCTGCCGACCGTCAACTATTTCATGATATAAGTGAAGCTACCGCCAAATTGGTTAAAAAATATGGTGGTTCTCTGAGTGGCGAACATGGCGACGGCAGAGTTCGAGCACCATTCCTAGAACGTATGATTGGCCCTCGTAACTACCGCTTAATGGAAGATATTAAAGGAACTTGGGACCCTCTGGGTATTTTCAATCCTGGAAAAATCATTAACCCTAAGCCCATAACCCAAGATTTACGATACGAGGCCGATCCAAAAGAATTCACTTTTTCCACCTTCTTCGACTGGTCCGCAGATGGTTCCATTTTATTGGCTACTGAACGCTGTACCGGTTCTGGTGATTGCCGTAAACTTCCTCTTTCTGGAGGAACCATGTGCCCCAGCTATCGAGCTACCCGAAATGAAAAGGATTCCACCCGTGGGCGAGCCAATATCCTTCGGGAATGCCTGACCCAGTCGCAAGAAGACAACCCTTTTGATAGTGCTGACCTTAAAGAAGCACTCGACCTATGCCTGTCCTGCAAGGCTTGCGCCACAGAATGCCCTTCTACAGTTGACATGACTGCCATGAAGGCTGAATTTCAATACCAATACCATAAAAAACATGGAATCCCCAGACGTACGCGAGCCATTGCCAACTTGACTGAAATCAATCGTATGGGAATAACTGCTCCCTGGCTGACTAATGCAGTTACCCAAAGTAAATGGGGAAGTCATCTCATAAAAAAATACCTCTCCGTAGCTTCGGAGCGTTCCCTACCTCGTTTAAGCCCATTCAGCTTAACAGCTTGGTATCGCAGAAAAAAGAAAAGGCTGACATCTAAAGGCCCCATCAAAGGAAACGTTTTCCTGTATATCGATGAATTTACCAATTATCAGGATGCCAAAATGGGGCGCGATGCTATTCTGCTTCTGACAACCCTTGGTTATCAAGTTCATGTCGCTAACCTCAACCAAAGTGGGCGGGTACACCTCTCCAAAGGCTTACTCGAAGAGGCTCGTACATTCGCCGAATACAATGTTAAAGCTATGGCCCAGGTCCTGTCATCTGACACCCCTCTTGTAGGCCTAGAACCTTCCGCTATCCTGTCCTTCAGAGATGAATATCCACGGCTGGTAAGGTCACATTTGAAAAAGGATGCCCAGCGAATAGCTCCACTAGCTCTCACTTTTGAAGACTTCTTTTATCAGGAATTCCAAAAAGGGAAGATTAACCCATACGTCTTCACCGAAGATCAAGCTACGGTGCTGGTGCATAGCCACTGCCACCAAAAAGCGATCGATGGGCCCGAATCCACAATCTTCTGTCTAAGTATTCCTCGTAACTATAACGTGTCCTTTATCCCTGCCGGCTGCTGTGGTATGGCTGGATCATTCGGATACGAAAAAGAACATTATGAACTTAGCCAGGTGATAGGTGAACAAACCCTTTTCCCCGCCGTACGGGAAGCAGCTCCTGACACTATCCTTGCCGCATCCGGTACAAGCTGTCGGCACCAAATAAAAGATGGTACCCAACGTACTGCACTTCACCCTGCCCAAATTTTGTACCAAGCGCTACGCCCAACTAAAGGGATCGATCCCGGAAAGGAAAGGAACCAGATCCCAACCCATAGCTATCCAGCTCAAACACCTTAGAACCTATGTTCCGCGAACAACCTATTCTGGAATGTGTCCCCAATTTTAGTGAAGGACGTGACCCTGCCCTTCTAAAAGCTATAGCTACCGCAATTGATTCTGTAGAAGGAGCTTATCTACTCCATCAGGACCAAGGGTATGACGCACACCGAACCGTAATGACATTTGCAGGACAACCACCGGCAGTTGTGGAGGCAGCCTTTCAGGCAATAGCTGTAGCTACCCAGCATATCGATATGACTACGCATCGCGGAGAACACCCCCGATTAGGTGCTACGGATGTGTGCCCACTCATTCCCGTAAAAGGCATCTCCATGGAACAAGTCAATCAGCTCGTCCAACAATTAGCAAAACGCGTAGCCGAAGAACTGACCCTTCCTGTTTACCTCTACGAAGAATCTGCCACCCAGACATACAGAAAAAACCTGGCTAATATCAGGAAAGGAGAATTCGAAGGCCTCGCCCATAAAATGACAACAACCAAATGGGTACCCGATTTGGGTCCCAACCACCCACATCCTACTGCCGGAGCAGTAGTAATGGGTGCTCGCCCCTTTTTACTGGCCTACAACATAAACCTGAATACCACTTCCGTAAAAATGGCCCAACAAATAGCCGCTAACATCCGAGAAAGCGGACAGTGGATCACTCAATCCGATGGAACCAAAACCAGACATCCAGGGCTTCTCCCTAATCTAAAAGCTATCGGGTGGTATATGCAAGAATACCAGCTGGCACAGGTCTCA
>JABSSK010000532.1 GCA_013214265.1 Saprospiraceae bacterium
AATGAACCCGATGTGTCTATTCCTAAATCCTGACATTTGTTTCGGAGAAATAGCCTGTAAAGATTGACCATTTAATTGCACTTCGCCCTGATCAGGCTGGTCAAGGGTACCCAAAATGTGGAGTAACGTACTCTTCCCTGCACCGGATCGACCTACAATAGCGACAATTTCCCCTGATTCAATGGTTAAATCAACACCGCGTAAAACGGGTAGCTTCCCGTATGATTTCGTTATGCCTTTGGCTGTAATCACAGATTTTCCTTTTTGGTAAAGATAGCGAAGGAATACCAAAAGCCATATGTGAACTTTGAATTTAGCATACATAAATTAGCACGCAAACTACATGTCGGAAACATGCTTTGCCTCAGTGCTACATATTAATCATCCTTTACGTATCATCTAAGGAAATGAAAAGCCAGTTTTCAGATAAAATCTGACAAGCCATAGCTCGTCCATTCATTTCTGAAAACTGGCTTAAGTTAAACGTTTCAAGTTTATGGATAAATGAATTTATTTACCAAAAACTACCTACTATTATCGCAGTTAAAAGGAGTAAAAGAATAGCCAAAATTCTATAGTTTTTGTACCATGGTAATTCCTTCAACTCCTTTGACTCTTGAGCGAACATTTCTTTTTTGTAAGTATAATCCGCAATTTTTTCTGGTGGAGATGGCGCAGTGGCCAAACTTACCGTAATATGAACAACTAGGCACATGATAAACAGTAGCGTAGCCATTCCTAAGAAATGAATATTATTTAGAGCTGGAAACCAGCCAAATATTTGGGACAACAATAAAGTCAATGCAAAAAAGAAACCAAATAGTAAACTTGCAATAGACCCCGTTCCATTGGCTCGTTTCCAGAATAACCCTAAAAGGAAGGTTGATACTGCAGGTGGTGCTGTATAGCTAATTACCAACTGCAGGTATGACCAAAGAGAATCACTCACCCGCTCTATAAAAGGTACCCAGGCAGACGCTAAAACAACCAGGATCAGTGTAGTAATCTGGCCAGCACGTACCAATTGTTTGCTAGTCATATCCGGACGTAAGGAACGTGTGAAATCCATAGTGACCAGAGTAGAAGCAGAGTTGAAAGTGGCTGAAACGGATGACATCATAGCCGCTAACAGACCCGCAACAACCAAGCCCAATATACCTTTGGGTAACAGCTGAAACAGCAAAATAGGATAGGTCAAATTGGGACAGTTAGCAATATCATCACAAGGTACTTGTACCCCGTTCTCCATAATCATATAGTTCAAACCCGTTATGTCAAGATCATTAAAAAGTAATAAAGCTAAAACCCCAGGAACCACCATGATAAAAATGACAGGTAGCTTCAAAAAGCCAGCAAATAACGCACCCCAGCGGCCATGGTTCAAGTCTTTGGCCCCTAATACCCGTTGTACCATAAACTGGTTATTGGCCCAAAAATAAAAACCCAAAAGAGGAACACCCGTGAGTAAGCCCCACCAAGGCATAAATTCGTCATCCAAAGGACGTACCAGACTAAAGGCTTCCCTTGCAGTCACAGCGGCATAAACACCCGCCGCCTTCATATTTTCAACAGCAGTCACCTGACCGTTGCCAAGCATTTCAGTAAGGCTAGTCATCATGCCTTCCCATCCACCACCTAACTGGTCAAAAGCAAAATAGGTGAGTAGACACGAACCCACAATCAATAAAATGGCTTGAATAACTTCCGTTTGTACCACCGAATTCAAACCACCCGGAATAGTGTAGGCCGCTGCCGCCACCGCTAAAATGATAATAATAACAATGGAGTCAACCCCTGGGAAAATAAGTTGAAGCACTATGTTACCTACATATAAACCGGCAGCCGTATCCACTAGTATGTTGCCAATAATCGTGATAAAAGAAAAATAATACCTCGATCGGCGGTCATATCGCCTTTCTAGAAATTCTGGCATAGTATAAACCCCAGATTTCAGATAAAAGGGCAAAAAGAAAATAGCAAAGAAAATAAGCACTACAACGGCAAACCATTCGTAGTTGTACACGTGAATGTTGGTCTTGTACGCATCGCCTGCTAATCCCACCAGAGTAGAACTGGAAATGTTCGCCGCAAATAAAGCAATACCTACAATGGGCCAAGTCATGTTTCTACCACCAAGGAAATAGTCTTCTGAATCTTTCCTCTTGGCGTGATACAATCCGTAGGCAATAATCAAGACTGCATAGCCGACCATTATTACAATGTCAAGCGTACTGAGTTGGAAATTATTCATATCCGATTTAAGATTGATTTTTCAATGTTGAATGATCTAAAATAGATAGTGAACTCAGCGTCAAAATGGGGGTTTAGAACTCTTCTTAGTCAGCTTGTAAATGTATAAAAAAGAGCGAACACATGAATAGTGGTTCGCTCTTGTAAGAAATCACCCGACTGTTATTATGAAGGATCTAAAAAAGCTTCAATTTGTTGGCTATCCATTTGGAAAGCCGTTTGTTATTTAACGTTAATTTATTCTTAACAAAAGCTAATATAGAAGAATTTTCAGGACTCCACCTAAAATTCTTTTGTAAAAAATAGGCTCGTGGAATAATTGCTTGCTTGTTGCATTTTGCCATGTTTTATTCGGTGTACCACTTTACCAAAATTATGAACAAACTGTCTAACCTTCAGTTTTCCATTCAAACTTATACATCATGCCGACTACTTTACGACTGATTTTGGGTGACCAACTTAACGCAAATCATTCCTGGTTCGAAAAGGTTG
>JABSSK010000533.1 GCA_013214265.1 Saprospiraceae bacterium
AGCCCGAGAAATACTAGGGTGGACGCCAAAGTTTACTCGCGCTGACGGCCTGCAGCAAACAATACCTTACTTTTTAGAGAAAGTAAAAGTTAAAAAGGAAGAAGCCAAGCCTCCAGTAGAGTTAACTTGCTGGTGAGGGTAAAAGGTCTGAGGTAAAGTTTTAATTTAGAAGGCAAAGTGGAAGAGAAAATCGTATTAAAACGAGGAACAGCGCTGAAAACAGTCTTAGTGGTTCAATCTTTGATTGGATAGTTAGTCCTGATGAATATGTTAACCGCTAAGTTGATTTTTTAATATTCTGGATTTTTATGTTCTAATTTTAATCTGCGTATTCTTTAAATATTCTGACCATTCTGATTCAAAAGAAAAAAATTTTAGTTACTGGAACTGCTGGGTTTGTAGGGTATCATCTAGCTAACAAGCTACTCGATCAAGGTCATACCGTAGTTGGCTTGGATAGTATCAATAACTACTATGATGTCAGTTTGAAAGTGGCCCGACTGGAAGCTGCAGGCATTCCGCGGAAACTGATTGCTTATAAGGAAATGCTGGAGTCTCAAACCCAGCCCAATTACTCCTTCATTCAGCTTAAGTTAGAGGACCGAGTCGCCTTAATGGACCTTTTCAGGGAAGAAGAATTTGATATGGTTGTGCATCTGGCTGCTCAGGCTGGGGTTCGGTACAGTATCAAAAACCCACAGGCGTACATTGATAGCAATGTTCAAGGGTTCATGAATATTCTGGAAGGTTGTCGCCGGCAACCGGTAGTGCATTTGGTATATGCGAGTAGTTCTAGTGTATATGGATTGAATCAAAAGGTCCCTTTTAGTACGGCAGATCATGTGGACCATCCGGTATCCTTATATGCGGCGACTAAGAAGAGTAATGAGCTAATGGCCCATACGTACAGCCATTTGTTTAATATTCCTACTACCGGTCTTCGGTTTTTCACGGTTTATGGTCCCTGGGGGCGCCCGGATATGGCTTATTTTCTTTTTACAGATGCCATTTTGAACGATCGCCCAATCAAGGTCTTTAATAATGGGAACATGCAACGCGATTTTACCTACATTGATGATATTGTCGAGGGTGTAATTCGAGTCATGGATATCCCGCCTACAGGTGACGCGGAATATGACCGGGAAGAATCTGAACCGGCAAGTTCTTCTGCACCTTATCGCATCTATAACATTGGGAATAACAAGCCTGTCCAACTTCTGGAATTCATTGAAGCCATTGAGGAGGCTTTAGGTAAGAAAGCCCAGAAGAATATGTTGCCTATGCAGCCAGGTGATGTGGAAACCACGTATGCGGATGCTAATCCGCTTGTGGATACTTTTGGTTACCGACCCAATACCTCTGTTCGGGAGGGCATTGGCAAGTTTGTGGCTTGGTATAGAGCATATTATAATTTGTAGTGCTTTGGTCTTAATTTTAATTGACTTCATTTCTGAATACTCGATCTAATTGATGAATCTCTCAAAATCGGACATAGCTGCAGTTGTTTCCCAAATTCAGGAGGTCGTTCCAGATGTGCAGGCTATTTATATTTTTGGTAGCTATGCGTCGGGGTTAGAGAACGAAAGCAGCGATCTGGATCTTGCTTTTTTAGCCAAAGCGGAGTTGGCTGGTGTAGCCCTATATGATTTGCGGCAGAACTTGGCGGTTACTGTTAATTGTGATGTGGACTTAGTTCAACTGAGACGAGCAGCACCTGTTTTAAGAAATGAAATTATACAGGGTGGACAAGTGATTTTTTTAGATTCGGAATTCGATTTACCATCGTATGAATTGTATGTAATAAGTTCTTTTCTTGATTTCCAGGAAGGAACGAAATCGCTCAGGGAAGCCATTCAAAAGAGAGGATACGTCCGTGGATAACGTAGTCATTGCTAAAGCGGCAACCATTGAGCGCTGTATTCGTCGGGTCCATGAGGAATACAGTGGTAGTTTGGAAGAGTTGGAAACCAACTTCACCAAGCAAGACTCCATCATTCTTAATTTAGAACGTATGATCCAAGCTTGTATTGATATTGGTGCTCACGTTATTAAGGTTAAAGAATTGGGGCATGTGAGCAGCTACCGTAACATTTTTTCAGTGCTAGCTAAAGAAAGTTTGCTTGAGGAAGAATTATCTATTAGTCTACAAAAGATGGTTGGCTTCCGAAATATTGCGGTGCATGAATATCAGGCATTGGATATGGCCATTGTGCAAAGCATCATCGACTATAATCTAGATGAGATAGAAGCTTTTAAGCGAGCGATGTTGGTGGTTTAAAACCATGTCAGGCAACATAACTAAAAGCTAAGAACTAAAAGGTATCAATTAAAAATTACTAATTCTTGTTACAAGAACTCTTAAGTAAAGAAAAGGTCCTCTCCGTTACCGGTTTGGGCTACGTTGGACTACCCCTTGCCTTGGAATTTGCGCGCCACTTTCGCGTTATTGGTTTTGATATTAGTGCCGAGCGGGTTGCATTGATGAAACAGCGTATTGACCCTTCCAAGGAGTTAGATGCTTCCGCTTTCGAAGGGACCGATATCCATTTCACTTCCGATCCGGAAGATTTGAAGCAGGCCCATTTCCACATCATTGGGGTGCCTACGGATATTGATGAGCACCGGGTACCTAATTTGACACCACTAAAGGGTGCTTCAAAGAGCTTAGGCCGAGCTTTGAAGCCAGGTGACTATGTTGTCTATGAAAGTACCGTATATCCGGGCTGTACCGAAGAGGA
>JABSSK010000534.1 GCA_013214265.1 Saprospiraceae bacterium
TAGCAGAAGCAGGATTCAATGACCTATATATCCAGTCTGGCGAGTTGAAAGAAGAAGGGATGTATCTAATTCGTTTCCAAGGGGAAACAGGTCAGCGTAATGCTCGAATTGTATTAGTTGGAAACTAATATTCTGTTCCACATTTATGTGGGGCAATCGCACCGTGTACTCGAAAATTTGAAATTGGTTTTTTATATAATCTTTTTATTCCTCCTTAGTAGAACCCACCTGTACAGGTGGGTTCTGTAGTTAGTGGTTGGGGATAGTTGTTATGTGAAGGGTTTGCAGGTGGATACACTGCCGCTGAAGTTTTCAGATATGGATAACGAGGGCCAAATGTTGATCTCTACCATTGTGATCATACCAAGGTTTCTTAGTATTACAGCCTAGTGGCCTGCGCATCATGTCTGTAAAAAATTGTATTTTTTGTTTTAAAAATAAGAAAATGCGATTTCTCATTACCATACTGTTCTTCTTCAATCTGATTGTGGCTTCGGCCCAAGCCCCTTCCCTTTCTTTTGCTTCACCTTTAGAAGAAGGTCATCCTGAATCGGTGGGTATGAATCCGGTACGGCTGGAGCGTATTTCGACGATGCTGGAGGATGCTGTCCGTGAGCAGCAAATACCAGGGGCAGTAGCATTGGTAGCACGACACGGGAAAGTGGTTTATTATAAAGCCTTTGGTACGGCTAATGAATCGGGAGAAGCATTACGAGTAGATCATATTTTTAGAATTGCGTCCCAAACAAAAGCTATTACTTCGACTGGGCTAATGCTGTTGTGGGAAGAAGGGAAATTCAAGTTGAATGATCCGGTGCATAAATTTATTCCAGAATTCAAAAATATGCAGGTACTGGATACGGTATACCCGAGTCGCTTTACTACTAAGCCTGCGAATAAACCGATCACGATCAGGCATTTACTTACCCATACCTCAGGAATCGGATATGGCGTTATTGATGGCAACCCAACAATTAAATCGCTTTTTGCGGAAGCTGGTGTTATTGATCTGGCTACCACCGAACCGATTACGATTGCGGAATCTGTTAAAAAGCTGGCAACCATTCCTTTGCATCATAACCCGGGTGAGCGGTTTACCTACAGTGAAGGTATTGATGTGGCTGGATATTTGATTGAGGTTTTATCTGGTATGCCATTGGACGAGTTTTTGCGTAAGCGTTTACTTGACCCTATAGGTATGGAAGACACCTGGTTTTACCTACCCGAAGAAAAATACGATCGGTTGGTTAAGGTTCAATATACGCAAGACGGGAAATGGACAAATTTTCCAGTTACTTTTTATGATCCCGATTATCCCATTAAAGGTGCATCTACCTTTTTCTCTGGGGGTGCTGGTTTGTCGAGTACGGCCTGGGATTACGCTTCTTTTCTGCAGATGTATTTAAACGATGGTATATATGCGAACCAATCTGTTATTGGGCCGTTAACCATCGACTTGATTATGGGAGCGCATGATGATGGCCTGCTTGGTGCAAATAGGCACCATGGGCTGGCTTTCTCGGTAACAAAGCCGGAGGGTGTATTAACAGGTACGGAAGGAAGCGAGGGGACCTTCTCGTGGGGTGGATATTTTAACACACAATATTTTGCGGATCCACAAACGGGAGTTATTGGGGTTTTACTAAAACAGACGCAAGGAACATCTAATGATGAAACCAGCTGGAAATTCATGCAGCTCATAACTCAGGCGATAGAGAAGAGATAGTTGCATCGGCGTACACCTATTGTGACAATCCATTCGGTTGGGGTACGGATGTGGAGGTAAGGTTGCGTTGAGAATTTATGTTCGGACCGTCCTGCTATGGGGTGGGTTTGCTTTTGTTGTTGTACTTTAGCGCTCATAATCACGTTTCATGCGTTACGAATTATTCATAGCTCGACGGGTAGCGGCCAAGGGGGAACAATCATTTGCCAGACTGATTCTACGGATTGCAACCATTGCAGTGGCTATGAGTATGGCTGTAATGATTTGTACTACGGCCCTAGTTTCTGGTTTTCAAAAAGAGATAAGCAGCAAGATTTTTGGCTTTTGGGGCCATATTCACATAACCGACGCTAATATTTTCCAAAGTCTGGTTGAGGCCAGTCCCATATCTAAAAACCAGGATTTTTAGAATTTCACGCATCGGGCTCTAAAACCAGGAGGAGTTGAGCGATGATCACCAAACTTAAGTTTATTTTAGTACCCATGGGGACTACAAGAAAATTATGTTTGGCGTTGATCGCTCCACCCCTCCGTGTTTTGGCGTCCGACGTCAAAAAAAAAAATTGGTCCTATATTTTGGCAAAAACTTGTCCTAGGCCGGGGTTTACCCCGAGATAGCATGCTAATATACAGAGGCTGTAGCTCGAAAGTTGGAAAATTTTCAGGTGCATCGATATAGTCCGTAAGTACCCTTAACATACCCTAAACAATGGTAGAGTTTGGTAGGAAAAGCCCCAGTTTGTTTTGTTATATTTTGCGAAATTTTTTTTTTTTTTTTTCAGGGGTCAACTTGTAGTCAACTTAGGTATATAGCAGCTACCGAGGGCAAAATAAATATTTGCAAAAACATGGCCTATTTTGTCGCACGTTTTTGAAAATCAAAAATCACTCAAATTAATTCGTGATGGTCGCTAGCTGTGGGTTAATTCTGGTGAGGAAATCCATGGAGTTAGAAGAAATTGCATCCGCGGCTTGGTTAGTGCAGAAATGCAAATTTTAGCAGGGGTGGGGG
>JABSSK010000535.1 GCA_013214265.1 Saprospiraceae bacterium
AAAAGTACTGGTCAGTCCCTTTATTTCGAATACCCACTTTAAATACATCCAATCAGAACTATTTTCTTACTACGCGAACCTTTTTGGTTTTTACATCCATATTGGTTTTATTCGGTATTTTCTTTTCCCCGTCGCGCCCATTGAGTCTGACTATCCTAATAAGCTTTTTAGCGCCATGGTCTTGGTTCTTACTTTTTAAAGCCCACTCTTTTTTGCACCCTTTCTTAGATTCTATTGCTTGGTTCTTACCTACAGCCATCCTTACTTGGGCATTGATTGGACAATTTGCTAAAATAGGGATGGAGCAACTTATGCGCAATTCTTCTCTATCCAAAAAGACATAGCACAAAAAGGGCGGAAATAATTACTGATAAGCCTCCTACTTTTAGTACTTTTAATAATAAAATCCATTCATGAACTTATTCAACAAACTACGATCGCTCACACATATTTCCATTCTCAATAAATTGGGTTTAGGTAGCGAGGTTACTGACAAAAAAATTCTAGTTTTAGGGCTAGCTAAAAGCGGAACCAGCATACTTATGTACCGGATTGCTAATGGTCTGAAAGAGCGTAGGGAGTTCTTTGAGCCCCGATCGAAAGAGGGTGCTAACGATTTGATTTTTCATCAGGAAAGGACTGCTCTTAAAGGGAACGTTATTACGAAGTTGGTTTTCCAGCCCATGCGAAAAAACCAGTTGGATAAGATCATTCCCTTGTACGATAAAGTTATTTGGATCCATCGTGACCCAAGAGATCGCTTGCTTAGTGCTTTTTTTTACAAATGGTTTAAAGGCCATAAGCCTGATCCCTTGAAGTACGAGCGAGCATTGGCCTTAACGCAACAAAAAGAAAAGGCACCCGCAGCGGTTCCGTTTCATCAAATGATGGGAATCCCTTTTTCCAAAAAATTTATAACTAACTATTACCAAAATACAACGGAATTACTACAGAGATTTAAAGGACAAATATTCGAAATCTATTACGAGTCATTTATTGATGGGGATATTCAAGACTTGGAGCATTATCTGGGTTTTCGTATCGACCAAAAAGCAGAGGTAAAAAATAGCGTTAAGCGGGTAGCCCGCAGCCGAAAGCACGGTAATTGGCGCAAATGGTATACCCCCGAAGATGTTACCTTTTACCAGCCAATCTTAAATCCTTTTTTAGCGGATTTTGGCTACGACGTAACGGACTGGTCCCTTGAAGAGGTGGACCGTTTACCCTCGGACATAGGAAGCGAATACATGATACGTATGTTTAACGGAGGATAATACCCTGATTTACTGAATTTCTACGCCCCCTTTTATAACCAAAGAAGCATCTTTAAACCCTTTTTATTTTAATTTGTATGTCAATCGAAAAGATCTGGATCGACACAATACTTTTGGTTCCTCCTAAACGAATACAACCACCACATTAATGGGTATGGCATATCCCTTTTGCCTTTTATCTAATCAAGCAAAGCCAGCCTAAAACCCTTGTAGAATTGGGAACCCACTCAGGTAATTCCTATTTTGCTTTTTGTCAGGCTATTGAAATGTGTGGGCTCCCTACCAAATGTTTTGCCATAGATACCTGGATAGGTGATGAGCAAGCTGGTCTTTACGATAAAAATATTTTTGAAGACGTACAGGAATATAACCATAAAAACTAAAACTCTTTTTCTACTCTACTACGCATAACGTTCGACGAAGCTTTATCAGGTTTTGAAGATGGGAGTATTGACATTTTGCATATTGATGGTTGTCATACCTATGAGGCAGTAAAACATGATTTTGAAACTTGGTTGCCTAAGATGAGTGATCAAGGGATAATTCTCTTTCATGATACCCATGAAAAAAAAGAAGGGTGCGGTGGTTAGAAACTTTGGGCTGAACTTTCCGGTCAATACCCTACCATAGATTTAAGCATAACCATGGTCTTGGTGTCTGTTTAGTTGGGTCGGCGCTACAATCATCGTACCCCGCTTTCTTTGAAAACTTTTCAAAGCAACTAAAGCTTTTAGACTTATTTGAAATACTTCGTAACGGGTACGTAGAGCTACACTTCATACAGTAAGCTTTTTTTGTTAAAAAAGAAGAGTGAGATGTAGCTTGAAATAGGATGGTGAAATCATTTTTTGGCTGGATTGTTAAACAGATTAATATGATAATAATATTCTTACACGTACTGAAGTAAAGGATTCAAAAATTTATTTTAAAAAGAAAAATCAATCTTGATCCAATTCCTTTTACTGGTAATTGGAAAGGAATCATTGGATGTATTATCCGTTTTCTTGAATATACGATAGGAGCCTAATTGGTAAATCCTATTAATTGGACATTAATTATGAAGTTAGGATTGTGTAACGTTTAACGTATAATTCAAACTAAAGATTATCCTGGCTTGCCTTCAGGCACGGAAGAACGTATTAGCGTTGACCCAAAACATGGTTTACGTCCTAACCAAACCTCCAAGTGCATTACGTATTTGAAAATTCTGCTGAGCACTACATTTAGGTTGCTATTAAGCAAAGGAAAATTGAAGATCAAATGGTGCAGAATTTTCTTAAAATGAACTACTTTTAATCACTGTGACCACATTTTGCAGATGTGTAAAGTATCTTACTTCATTAATCTAAAGTTTTTTTCCAGAACAAATAGGAGTTATTGAATATCTAATCTTATTTTACAGAAAATAAATTTAGATAAGCTCTGTACTTTTTTGTCAATTAATTGGTCAGCC
>JABSSK010000536.1 GCA_013214265.1 Saprospiraceae bacterium
GTCAGATTCTGCCTTTCTGTGGCACTTTTGGGGTTTGAAAAAAGTAGGCGATTCTTTTCGAAACCGTCTTTGACAGTAGTATACCTGATAAAACTTGCGTTGCAACCTGGGTCAATCAGTTGCGGTTGTGGTATGGTGGTCCAGGTTTTTCCCTGATCGGTTGAGGTATGTGCAAAGCGTACCCCTTGTTTGTTTACCCGACTATTTATCATCCAGGTTCCGTCAGCCAGTTCTACGATTTTGGATTCATCAGCGGGTTTTATTGGGGTATCAATGAGATACCAATTTTCCCCATGGTTGTCACTAGCAAATAGGTGCATCCCATGATCTAAGTTAACCAGGCAGTGTAGTAGTTTTCCGGATTGGGTTTGAATGCCTCGACCCGACGTGATGAATTTAAAGTCATGATGCCAGTCCGGCTTGCTTATCTGGGCAGTTAGGTCGGTTGGCTCACTCCACGATTGTCCATGATCAGTACTTTTTATCATATGCAGATAGTAAATACCCTGCTCTTGATTTAAGTCCATATAGTTGTAAAACATGAATATTTCGTTGGTGACCCTGTCCACGATCATTGAAGGGTCAGATGCTGAAATACCCAACGGGAAATCTACAATGGTTTGGGTATTGGTCCAGGTTGTACCGTTATCCTGGCTGCGTCGAATCACAATATTTATGTCGTTGTTCCGGTTGAGATCACCACAGGAAGGTACTCTTTCGTCGATGGCAGCTATTAGGTCGCCATTGGTGGCGGTAACTAGGGATGGGATGCGAAAACAGGATATATCTTTGCGAGAAGCATTACTGAATAATACCTGTTGTGTGGTTAGTGTATCTGAGTATTGTTGTGCAGCGATAGATGTCGTAGCAATGAGGGTCACGAAAAGAAATAGTGGACGGGGGCGTTTTCTCATATGATATCAATTCAGAGTTATGATTATTCAAAAGGACGGTTTTCTTTTTTGATAAACCGTGGGAAGAGTCGCGAAACAAATACCAGATCAATTAGGAGTGTATGACAAAGTATAAGGTCTAATATAAAAGAATCTGTTGAGGTAATCGTCAAAGGAAATAGAATTAGGATCATCCATACATGGTGAGTAGTATTTACCGATACACTTGGGTTCCTTCTTCAAATGTTACAAAGTGTATTGTTCATATATGCTTCACCAATAGTATTAACAGAACACCTACTGGACACCCTAGAACAACTCATGGCGCAAGTATTAGCTAAAGAAGATTATGAAAGTGCCACAAAATTTAGGGATGCAATGAAGAATACGCAAAATCAAAGAACGGAAAACGATTCCATTAAAGGTCGTGGTAGATTAATGCCTCATTTATCACAGGATTAATCTTTATGAATCCTATCATAATCACCTCTTTCAATCCACCTAACCTAGCAAATTGTTTTTCATAAAATGCATCATAACAAAATGATTTGCGTAATAAAGACTGTACTGTCCCTCCTGATCTAGATTAATTTATGTAAGACCACTTTAACTTCATTAAAATCAGAAAAACATGTATTACAGAATTACGAAAGTTGTTCATCAGGAAGGTAAAAGAGATGAAATAATAAGTATTATCGAAAAAAGGGACGAAGAGATTAAGTCTATTACAGGACTACAAAGTCTTCAGATATTGGGTGCTAATGAAACGGAATCATACAGTATTTCTGTCTATGAAAACGAGCAGCAGATTCTGGATTCGGAAAGTAAGTTCCGGGAGATCATGTCAGAAATGATTCCCCTTTTTACGGGCCCTCCAGAAATCGTAATGGGTGAGATTGTATGGAGTAAAATGTTCAATTGATTTACCAAGAACAGTACATTCTCTTTATGGTGCGGAAACGGTGCGACGTTCATCCGTAGCATTCCAAAGTTCTCTGTAGGCTGGGCCCTAGAGAGAACTTATCTTTTAGGCTACCCCAAAGGCTTATTGACTTGTAAGTATAAACCTATGATATAGCGCTTTTCAAAGCCACTATCTGCATGATCATCTCTAAAAGGTATACAAGCTACACCTGCTTTTTTACAAGACTTATCCTCCATAGTGGCAGGTTTATGTACGGAACGGATACAGGGCTTTTGTTACCTGTAGTCCTATACATGACTTACTGAATATTGTTTTTCCCAGTTGCTGATCATACGATGGAAACTATGGAGTCCGTAATGGGAGTCAATTTCAAAATCCAATCTTCTTTTTTCGCTTCCTTGATGTAGGACGATATAATTTTCTTTAGGCTTACCCATTATTTCTTGTCCAATTTCTGAAAGACTTTCCTGAGGGATCCCATACCCATCCTTCACTTTAATCTGATCCACGTCTTTCAAATTTATGATTTCTTGGTCTGCTCCTTTTTGGGAGCAGATTCTTATTTCTTCTGCATCCAATTCTATATATTTTTGACCTAAAGCTGCTTTAAGTTGTTGATTGGCCTTAGGGTTTAACAATATGACTAAAGCCGTAGCTAAAATAAATAGGAATATTTACAAAATGTTAAAATAGCTTATATCTGCTATTAAGCCTAGGGGTAAAGAAACAAGGAACATCCCAAATAATTGTCTCCTTCTTTTTTTGTAATAGGCTTGGCTTTCGATCAATTTCAGTTTTACCATGCTGCGCGTATTATGGGTTAAGGAAGTGAATGTTTAATTTAATATATGTTTTTTTGGCAAAAAAAATAAATGCAATGAAGCCTTTTCATGTCAACCGATTGTAA
>JABSSK010000537.1 GCA_013214265.1 Saprospiraceae bacterium
GCTAGGGGCTTTATTTCTTAACTCTAATTCAAATCGAATGAAAATGAAAGAAGATACCATAGCGTACAAGAAATACGAACCGAAAACACTTACCGATTCGGAGCTGATCGCTTCTATCCTTGAAATAGAGGACTTAGCATCAGTTCAACAATGCATTTATGAAGCGGACAATTTTGATCTAAGATCAATCAACCGCATCGACTTTACTTCAATACCAAATGTTGGAGAAGTCTCGGCAAATCGTCTGAAACTAGCTATAGAGCTAGGTAATAGGTACCACCTCAGAGAGCCTGCAGATAAAGTTCAGATAACATCATCCAAAAAGGGTTATGATCTTTTGAAATATGATCTAAGCAACTTAGAGCAGGAAAAATTTTATTTAATTCTGCTCAACAGAGCGAATTACGTAATTGGTAAACCATGCATTAGTACTGGCGGCATAAATGGGACAGTGGTTGACACCAGGATAGTATTTAAGAAAGCTATTGCTGCTGGTGCGTGTAGCATCATCTTGGCACATAACCACCCAAGTGGAAATCTATCGCCTAGCCAGCAAGATGAAGAATTAACTAAAAAGCTTGTAGAAGCTGGCAAGCTACTAGACATAACCGTTTTAGACCACCTTATTGTCGGTGATCAAGAGTATTACTCTTTTGCTGACAATGCAAAAATTTAGAAATGGAATTGAAAAGACACAAGCACTGGTCAGGCTCTCGCTTTAGAAAAGGGCTGGTAATCGGGCATACTACTAATGTATCGGTAAAAATGACCAGGATAGAAAAGAAAATTCACGAAGCAATAGCTTATCGCTTTAATGCTCTTCCGGGCGTTAACCTGGTTAATCCAATACCAGGGAAAGTAGCAGATTATGTGACTAGCTATTCTGCCAGGTTTGAGCTGGAATTATATAATATATCCAAAGAATATCCAGATTATTACATTGGTATTAGGATGTGCAATGAAAGTGGAGAAGCGATAGCTAGCGAAGTGTGGAACAACGGCGAATTGATTGGCGAATGGAAGGCGCAAAACAGCTTCCCTTCCATCTATGAAATTGTTGATAAACATGATCGCTACATCGAAAGCCTAATGGAAGAGTATCAAGTATGGAGAATAGAACACGATATGGACGATCTACCACCAGCAAATGTCATGCGTAAAGCATTACAGATGATGCGATCAACAGTTACCTATAGCATCACTACAATCAATGCGATATGTGCATTCATAGGACTTTAGTATATTACAGCATTAGCTGTAAATATGGGATGAACCCGAACATACGTCATAGTTATGTTTGGGTTTTTTGTTTTAATACATTTTCTTTATTGCCCAAATTTTACAGCTTATGAAAATAAAAACAGCAAAAACTATTGCTTTAGCTGCAATGAGCGCTGATGTGAAGGTTATAGAAAATTTCAAAAGTCCTTTTCTAAGCGATAAACGTTCCGATGCGGCTGTTTGTGCATCTGATATTAAGGACTTGTACCAGTCTATTGGCAAAATCAGAATAACAAAAATTTTTATTTACTTCAGTACCGATGAAGAAAAGAAAGAATTCTGGGAAGATATAGACCAAGGATTTAATTCGGTCAAACAAAATGGTAAGTACTTCTGGTTTTAGTCCTCGCGCGCGCGTATATAGTGTATATATAATATCAATAGACCGTATATTATATAATATAATAAAGTATTTTAGAAATACAAGTATTATAGTAAATATTCTATCCCATCGGAATATTTATAATATATAACTATACGGTCTAGTTATATAATACGCGCGCGTACACATTTCTCACAACATTTCCAACAATTCAAAATGTTTTTTTATGGAAACAACAACTAATGGGGTTGCAGGGAACCTGCATGCCATCATCCAAGAGATTGATAGCTATTTAGCAGATATCGAAGGTGAAGGTTTAGACCCTATTGAAACGTGCGCTTTAGCGTTTATTCGTAACCAGTCACAACAAAACAACCCAAATGATGAGCAGGTGCTTTATGCTGCTCACTTATTGTACGAAAGGGTGTTTTCTGATCCTGACCTTTTTTGTGAAGATCTACAAAACAGATGGTATGATCACTAAAAAAAAAAGTGAACACCAAGCTTTTTACGAATGGCTTGATAAGTTAAGAGCCGAACAAGAAAGAGATTGTAACAAAAAGAAAGATGAATTTCAAGAACATCTCGAAAAAATAATCTACCACTTAGATTATTTAGGCGGATTAAGACCTGATATAGAGGTTTTTACCGGAATAAAACAAATTTTGTTGCATTTTTATAAGTAAACACAATTTGTTTGTGTCGAGTTAAGAAAGTATATTTGGTAACGAATTCCTCAAATCAAACAAAATGAACAATACTCCCGTAAATGGGGTGTCAAATGTTCCGTACACAGCAAAAAAAGATTTTTTTGCTTTGGAAATAGCAGATGATCATCCTATATTTACCAGCCAAGCGCCAAAAAATACAGATAGTTATACTGCGCTACCACATAAACATGCACATCAATACGCTGTAAAAACACTGCAGCAATCAGGTTACACAATCAAGGGCTACAGGTTACACTATAACCAAGATTGTTCTTACGTATGTATTTATTACATGCTAGAAAAAGAACAAGATGCACCAACAAAGCTTTTGCATAGTCATATTGATTTCAATAGGATGTTTGCTATAGCAAACTCCTACAATAAGACGGCATCATTCAAAGCAGCAAGCGG
>JABSSK010000538.1 GCA_013214265.1 Saprospiraceae bacterium
GCTGTTGGTGTGGGCGAAAATGCTAGGAGCGATAAACGCGGGAAGGCAAAACACAATACAGGGTGACCATCGCTTTTATGGGCACAACTTGTGACGAGTCACCCATCCTTTCAGCGTAGCCTTGCGTTGATGGGCTAGTGTAAGCCAGTTTTGGGCTATTTGTGGCAAGGCTTAATCTGTTTTAAGTTCAGTCAAGTTGCTCAGGCGATATCAAAATATAATGGCCTCTAACGGTATTGTGTATGAGCAGTAGCGGGTTTTCAGCGAATACCTTTCGGATTACAATATAGTTTATTTAAACAAAAATAGCTGTTCAAGTTTGCACGTAAGCCGCTATTGCTTATACACCGTGTTAGCACCAGTTTTTACTTCCAGTTTGTCTTTCCTAATATGAGGTATTCATCAAGTAAAGGTAACGCTAAAAAACCTCCCATTTGGCTGTTAGTGAGTATGGTATAGCCCAGTCCAGATGTGTCATAAAAAATAAAGTTACCTATAAAGCCTCTTCCAGTACTACCGCTATGTCCATAACTAATACCATCTTTAGTATCTTCAATTCGCACACCTAATCCCCATTTTGTACCATCATTTCTGATAGAATGTACTTTAAACATTTCATCATAAGTTTCTTTTCTTAAACCTTTTCTTTGATGTAGAGCTAAAGCGAATTTTGCAAGTGAGATACTTTTAGTTTGTAATGTATAAGAAACCATTGTTCTTTTCGCTAAATGTATATCGCTTGGCAAGTATTTTTTATGTCCATTTGCCCCATATTCTTTTATCTCTTCATTTGCTCTGAAGTACATATTCTTAATTTGCAAAGGTTTTAGCACTTCTTCTTGTAAAATCACATCAATGCTTTTTGATGTAATTGATTCAATAACCTCTTTCAAGTATTCATAAGCCTTTCCTGAATAGCCATACTTAGCACCTGGTGCAAAATTGAGTTTAAATTTTCCGCTTTCATTTTTCTTGGGCCAATTAGACATCCCGGTTTGATGGCTCAAAACGTGTCTTGCTGTAATTAACTTGTATCTATCATCATCTATTTGTTGGTGAGGCAAATATTGATAAAGCGGTTTATCTAAGTCTATGATGCCTCTTTCATAAAGGCGCATTACAGCAAAAGCAAAAACAAGCTTGGTAATAGAACCTGCTTCAAAAAGCGTTTTTGAAGTAACTGGTTTACCTGTTTTTGAGTTTGTTACACCATATTCTTTGGTGTAGATTATTTTGTTATCTCTGATGATACTCAAAGATGCTCCCGGGATTTCGAAGAATGCCATTCTATCATCCATAAATTCATCTACTTTGCGGAAGTCAATTTTATCCGATTCCTTGAGCAATCCTATTTTTTGAGTGTTTCTTGGCCAATCGATAGTGTCTAACCGAATGATAACATTGTTTATTGAATCAGGATTGATATTTATTCTTTTTATTGATTTATCACCATCAATTCTAATAAATTCCTCACCCATCCAGTGATAATTAAGCTCAGGAGAAAAACTGTATTCCTCATTTGTGAGATATTGTTCAAATCTCCCTAAAGAATCAACCTTTTGCGTGAACGATACATTTGGGTCAAGAAGAGATGTAATCACAACTTTGTCTGGAAAGCCTGTAATTGATGAATCCTTCCAAACAAAACGACCCTTTACCAAAGTGCTATCCTCAGCAGTTTTTGATGATGTTGTATCGAATTCGATTTCCAATCCAGTGTGAGAAGTAGTTGTTTTGTATTTTTCTTGAATTGTTTCTTTACTAATTCTTTTTATTGAACACTTATAACTCTCAACCAATAATTTGGTGTCACGCTTCATTGGCATACCATTTATAAAGATATTTTTCTCATTGATCAGAAATGTAGCAGTTCCTTTGCCTCTATATTTATTCTCTTCAAAATGGATGATGATTTCATCACCATATAATGTCAAATCGTTTGTTGTGGAAGACCAGTAAATTTCAGAACTGTAGAAATAACCTTTACTTTTTTTATCTGAAAAACTGTGCTTTGATTGCGCATTGAGCACAAAAGAAGTCGTATAAAGTATTATTAGGCAGAAAATGACTTGATTTTGTTTCATTTATTTATATAATGACGATTTTTAAATTGGTGCTAACGTTCCGGCTATGAAGCGTATCCCGAAGGGTATGATTTATAGCCATTGTTGTAGAGCGTTTTATTTTATTTTTTGCAATTCGTTCGTAGCCGGGTCAACATAAAAAGTCATTTGCATTGAGTAAGGAAGTTTGACATCCTGTCCATACCATTTTCCCCAAATTTCTCCATTCTCCTTTATTTCAACGTTTTCCTTTTTTTCTACATACCAATAAATACAGTCTCTATATTCATCCAAGTATTTAGGTTGAACGCGAGTCAGAAACTCAGAATAAATGTCATCAAAGTTTTGTCCAACTTTAGAGTGAAGCCATCTTTTAACCAAAGTTGTATCTAAGTAGGTGTTGTGATAATTTTTATTCCTCATTGATTCTTTTTGAGGAAGATTTTCGAAATCTACAGCCTTTTTAGAATTTCGATTATCCGAATAGTCTCCATTCGATTTAAATTTCGAACGAGAACCCGAAGTTTTTCTAATTAACCATTTACTCATTCCGTTTCTTTAATGCCCTACAACGGTTAGTATATAAAAAGTAGGCGGTTTCGAAGCATGAAACTTTCGGATAAGCACAGAGTTTGACACGAGCC
>JABSSK010000539.1 GCA_013214265.1 Saprospiraceae bacterium
GCTACGGATCTGCCATCAACTGGTGTGTTCTACTACACATTAGAGGCAGGTGCGTTCACCGCTACGAAGAAGATGATTCGTTTGGGAAAGTAGGTAGGAAAAGGGCCTTAAATAATAAGACCAGAAGCTTCCTTAGATTAGTTTCTGCGGAGAAGGTGTTAGCAAGATATTGAAACCGGTCATGTTTTAGGGTAAACAAAGGGAACTAATGTATATAGCTTTAAGATTGCTTTTGCAGCTGAATGGATAAATACAAGTTTTTATCATTGGGGATATTTCTCATCCAAATTTTATTGATCATGGAGTCCCGAAAAATGATGCTTTTGATGCCTGTGGTTAACGTTATATATTATAGGCAACCAAATAATTTTGTCATAAACAACACAGAAGGGCGCTTTCCATCGGAAGCGCCCTTCTGTGTTGGAATACGCTGGGTTTATTTTCCAGAACTCACGCTTTCCGTTTTAAGATATTGGGATTTGAAAAAAGAATAACAATTAAACAACAAAAAGAAACATTGATCGCCCTCTACACGTAAAAATTTATATCCTACCCATATTTTACAGTTATTACAGCATATCTGATCAGCCTGCGTTTTATGATGTCATTACCGAGAGTCGATCACGTTAAACAACGCTTTGCGTTTCCTGTAAACATTCAATACCCTTCCAAAAGTCGAAAGTTGAGAAATAACAATGTGATTACATTGTAAATTAATCATGGTAAGAAGGACAAGGACAACTACAATACAACTACAATACAAAGTTATGAAAGGTGGCTTTATTTTGTCAACAGCTAAGATTTGTGCTGTTTTTTCATTGTTTCTTTCTATTCAGAATATATCTGCTGTTCCAGTTCAGAACTTTCGAACCTACTCATCTTCGGTTGTACTGCTTGATCTATTTATCCAAAATGAATTATTACTTAATCCATTGAATAGCCAATCAGATTACTTAACACCTTTAACAAGCGAGGAAGACTTTTTCAAAACCACCTGGCGCACCACCAGCTCCAACGAATCTATTACGATACCTACTACCGGATCAGGCTATAATTACACCATTGATTGGGGTGATGGTACCATCGAGAGCAATCAAATGGGGGATGCCACCCATACCTATGCATCAGCGGGTGATCACGTTATAAAAATTAGTGGAGACTTTCCGCGTATATACATCAATAATACGGGGGATAAAGAAAAAATCATTAGTATCGATCAATGGGGCAATATCCAATGGCAGAGTATGCAAAATGCTTTCTATGGGGCCAGAAACCTTGAATACACGGCTATCGATGTCCCGGATTTAACAAGTGTTAACACCTTGGAAGGTACGTTCAGAGGGGCAAATTCTTTTGATGGTGATATTGGCAATTGGAATACCGAAAACATTTCCGATATGGGAAGTATGTTTGAGAATGCCACCTCCTTTAATCAAAATATTGACGCTTGGAATACTGAAAATGTTACGAATATGGTGCATATGTTTGCTGGTGCCTCTGCCTTCAACCAAGATATTGGAACATGGAACACAGTAAGTGTTAATAGTATGGTTGGCAGGTTTGAGAATGCCCTATCCTTTAATGGAGATATAGGAATGTGGAATACCCAAAATGTGAGCAATCTGAATGCAATATTCAATAATGCCATTGTTTTTAACCAAGATATTGGCAGTTGGAATACAGCTAATGTAACAGATATGGGTATTATGTTTCATAATGCTATCGCGTTCAACCAAAGTATTGGCAGTTGGAATACAAGTAGGGTTACGAATATGAGTGGCATGTTTAATAGGGCCGTTTCCTTTGATCAAGATATTTCAAATTGGGTCACAGGGAACGTAACAGATATGTCAGTTATGTTTTCTGGTACTATCGCTTTCAATCAAGATATTGGTAATTGGAATACGGGCAGTGTGATTAATATGGACGGGATGTTTTCACAAACTAGTTCCTTCAATCAGCATATAGGCGACTGGAATACCGAAAATGTGGAAACTATGGAGATGATGTTCTGGTCTGCAAGCTCTTTTAATCAGGACATTGGCAATTGGAATACAGGTCAGGTGAATTCCATGTTTTCCATGTTTGAAGTTGCCACTTCCTTTAATCAGGATATTGGCAACTGGAATACCAGCAAGGTTACAGATATGTACTACATGTTTGCTAATGCCACTTCCTTTAATCAGGATATTGGCAACTGGAACATTGCTATGGTTAATGAAATGTTTGCCATGCTGGAGAATACTGCCATGTCCATTGAAAATTATGATAAAACACTTATCGGCTGGGCCTCACAAGATGTACAGCCTAATCTAGAAATGGGTGCAGATAACCTAATCTTTTGTGCAGGTGCCGCATCCCGTCAACACCTAATTGATAATCACAATTGGTCAATTACCGGTGATACCGAAGGAGATGACTGCCCCCCTTTATTTTTATCATGTGCTGATCAGATCAATATATCTCTGGGTGAAAATTGTACCTATGACCTGCAACTAAATCAGGTCATAAGCAGCACCTTCATCCCGATAGGAACCCGTATCGTTGTCAATGATGGTAACCCTGGTAATGGAGCCACCATTGACTGTCCTGGTTTATACACTTATGGTGTTTTTGGTGCTTCTGACAGCTTAATCTGCTGGGGTGAAGTACTAGCTGAAGACAAATCAGCGCCCGAGTTTGAGGCAGAGGTTGACATCAAAGGGG
>JABSSK010000054.1 GCA_013214265.1 Saprospiraceae bacterium
CAAGTCTCTGCAAGGCCCGACGCGCCCGGGTAAACTAGAGCCGGTCCGAAGTACCTGCCAACCACAGCGAAGGTTGAAAGTCATCATCTCTGTTTTTAACCATTCGTGGTGCACGCAGTACACTAACTGTTTGGTCTTTGAATGTATCCGCCTGAACAATTATCTTTTCTTTGGTATCCCAGTCAAAGACAGCCATTTCGTAATAAGGAGCATCCTTTTCGCCTGGCATATGATACTTGTAGGTTTCTAGGGTGGGCCTTGGCTTGGCCGTATTATTTAACACCCATAAATCCTTGACCTTACGCATATCCGAACGCACCAGAGCAAATTTTTTGGAATCTGGTGCCCAGGTTACATATACAGGCTGGCGCTTATTCTTATTCTTTTCTTTTTCGACATTATCCACACCTCTTCCTCTTCCTCCGTAAGCAAAATGTTCGACCCCGTCCTCCGTCCATTGATTTTCCACAATGGTAGAATCCTTATCATCTTCCAGCACCTTCTCGTAATTCTCCATATCCATCCAATACAGATTATGCCCTTTGGAATAGAGTACATAGGAGCGATCAGGACTTATATTTGCCCAGTCGGGATCATCATCGGGTTCTTCAAATTCATCTAACAGTTGAAGTGTTTTCGTAGTGAGATCATATTCAAAATGCCAGACTTTCGCTTTCATTTTAGGCTTACCCGACTTTTGCTTTTTTTCTTCCTGACCATCACCTTCTTCTTCTTCTTCGGCTTCTTCCACCAACTTACTGGTCACCTCAAATTGAAGTACCGTTTCGTTTTTGATAAATTTCAATTTCAGAATATTCATATGCTGCGCATCAAATGGATCACCCGTTAGCCTCGACATATCAGCCGCCATTTTAACAGGATCAAAAAGTAACGCTTTGGTTCCTCGAGCGGGGTCTACTATGTAGTATTTTCTGCCTGCACTGGTAACGTAGGTGTACCAAAATCGATTACTTTCTTTGAGCCAATGTGGAATAAGCTGAGTGGAATAGACCATTTTATTCATATGCACCGGTGAGAACCGAGCAGCCAGATCATAATTTGGTACAGGGGCTTGGCGTTCCTGTGCGATTCCGATCGTACCAATACATAATCCAATAAGGATCACGAGTGTTTGTTTCATGTTGTTGTTTTTGGTTTAAGATGCTTTTTCAGCATGCCTCTAAGATAAAAAAGGGCACTCAAAATAATGGAAAAGAGATCAGGATTGTCTGCCTCAAGTATAAATCATTATCCCACCCCAAAATGGGTCATCAGCAAACCTGCAATAACAAGAATTATATTTGCTTAATCGCTACAGTGAAATAGGATATATCTGCATTGCGTTTTCCGTTACCTACGTTCAAATCGCTGTTCACTTTGATGACCGTACGAAAAAGAATGATTATTTCCCCTCATGCAACTACCACTCGGTAGAGTCAGCAGAAGCATATCAGTCCTGCACAGAAGCAACCTAAGTAAAGCGAAAACAACTTATCTTTCGAAAGTATGCCAGAGAACCAACAAGTAAAATATAGTCAGCAGATAAGAACTGAAGCGGAGCGATTAGGCTTCGCAATGGTAGGTTTTGCAGAAGCAACCTATATGGAAACCGAAGCACGCAGATTGGAAGATTGGTTGAACAAAGGTTATCATGGCGAAATGGCCTATATGGCTAATCATTTTGATAAAAGAGTTGACCCCACCTTATTGGTTCCAGGTGCTAAATCGGTGATCAGCTTGGTATACAACTATTTTCCGGAAGGAAATCAAAAAGACCCAACAGCCCCCAAGATTGCGCGTTATGCCTATGGAAAGGACTACCATTTCATTCTGAAACCAAAGCTCAAGGCACTACTTTCGTTTATCCGCGATCATATTGGTGAAGTTGATGGCCGCTGTTTTGTTGATTCAGCACCAGTGCTGGAGCGCGATTGGGCCCTGAGAGCAGGGATAGGCTGGATAGGAAAAAACACCATACTGATTCATCCTAAGAAAGGGTCATTTTTCTTTTTGGCAGAAATAATACTGGACTTAGCACTTCCAACATCCAAACCCATGCGCGATTATTGCGGAACCTGTACCCGCTGTATTGATGCTTGCCAAACCGTTGCCATGCACCCTAGTGGTTATATCATGGATGGCAGTAAATGTATTTCCTATCTGACCATCGAATTGAAAGAAGCTATACCCGACTCTTTTGCAGGAAAAATGGATAACTGGATGTTCGGGTGTGACATTTGTCAGGAAGTATGCCCCTGGAATCGCTTCTCTTCACCTCATGCGGAGGAAGCTTTCTCACCCCACCCTGATCTGTTATCTATGAAACGAGAAGATTGGATGGAACTTACAGAAGAAACGTTCCGAAAAGTTTTTAAAAAATCGGCCGTAAAAAGAACAAAATACCAAGGGCTTACCAGAAATCTGAAATTCCTGAGGCGCATCTGACCCAATATTGTTCACTTTTTATTGCTTAATGTTCAACAAAAAATCTTATTTGTCGAATATTTAGCAGAACCTAGGAAACTTAGCCCATTAACTTAACAAAAGGAACACTCCCCCGTTGGATGATTGCTTTTTCATTTAATTAAATCAATCCGACTATGAAAAAATCAATTTTGCTTTGGAGTGTCCTGTTTGCCTTATTTAGTGGAATGACACTTGTTTCTTGCGATAACGATGACGATGATGAAGTTAACACAACGGACCTAACTATTGTCGAATTCGCGCAAAGTAATTCAAATTACAGCCTGCTAGTGGATGCGGTAGTACGTGCAGGTTTGGTAGATGTATTGAGTGCTCCGGGTGAGTTAACTGTTTTTGCTCCTGATAACAATGCTTTTAATGCATTCTTAAGTGCTAACAACTTTAATAGCATTGATGATATTCCTGTAGAAACGCTGGAAGCAGTATTGCTTTATCACGTTCTAGGAGCTAAAGTGAACAGTACTGATATTACTGGTAATGTGTACGTTACGACAGCTAGCCCTTCTGCCTTTGGTAACAACCCATTAAGCATGTACATTAATATTGATAACGGTATTGTTATTAACGGAGGTGCTGAAGTTGCTGCTGCTGACATTGAAGTATCCAATGGTGTGATTCACGGTATTGATCAAGTTATTGGTTTACCTGATGTTACAACCTTTGCTATTGCTGATCCTGCTTTTGCAACACTAACAAGTGCCTTAACTGCTAGCCAGTTAAACACAGATTTAGTATCCGCGTTACAGGCAGCAGGTCCTTTCACTGTTTTTGCACCAACTAATCAGGCTTTTCAGGATTTACTAGATTCTAATCCTGACTGGAGCGATCTATCAGATATTCCAGGTGACTTGCTCGAAACTGTATTACTATATCACGTGAGTGCAGCAGGTAATGTACGCTCAACTGACTTAGTGAATGAAATGTCTGTTCCTACTCTGGCACAGCAAAACTTCACTATTGATCTTACTGGAAATACGCCAACTATTCAGGCTGGTCAGAATTCAGCTGGAATCATCTTTACCGATGTTCAGGCAACTAATGGTGTAATCCACGTCATCAATACAGTTATCTTGCCAAGCATCTAGTCTGCAACTAAAATGTATTAAAGTAAGCAAAACCCGAATTGGGTTTTAAAATTGCACATAATGAAACCCCGTCTGCGAATAATGCTGACGGGGTTTTATTTTGTCTGCATATGGTTATACATAAAAAGTGGCTCTATCTTCTAAAGTAAGAAAAACCGACCAGGCTTCTTGAACAATTTTCTCGGTTAGCTGCTCCATGTAATAGCTACCAGCCCCCGGATCAGCAACTTGAGCAAAATGGCTTTCCATTTTCAATATATGTTGCACATTGCGAGCGATACGTCGACTAAATATAAACGCGTTCTCAGCATCCAATACATTTTCATTGGGTGAATTAGCAGGCAGTATATATAAGCGATCAACTCCTCCGATAACAGCTGACATAGCTTGTGTACTGGCACGAATCATATTGGTATATTGGTTGTCACCCTGCGTACCCTTGGCTATGTGACCAATAATTTCAGGAAAAGAGTGACCTACACTATCCATACCTTTCAAGACGTTTAACCAAAGAATGCGCAGTGCCCTCAGCTTCGCTATTGCCACAAAGTACGACGTACTCAGCGCCACACTAATTTTCATTTGTTCATTTATTTCCTCGTTATTAAAGCCTTTACTTTTCATAACATAACAAAAGGCAGCACATCTCGCTATGATATACCATAGTTACTGACCTACACCTTTGGGGCCAAAATAATGTCGGGAACCATCCACATGCAAGCTCTTGAAGGCAGGTAGTAATTTGTGGATACCCACCGCAATTTCCGCGGTTTGGTCTAATGACAGAGATTCAGGATCAAATTCAATAGAACCATTAATCAATGCAGGATCAACCCCCTGGCCGACACCATATGTACGAAGTTGGTTAGCTAGTTGTATCGGATTCTTCGGGTCGTACATCTCCACCAAATGAACAGAAATCAGGGCCAAATCTATATCCTGGAATAACTGTTCCCAATCGCTGGATGAAAGTTCCCGGAATAACTCAAATCGAATCGCTTCCACCCCACCTTGCAACCCATCTAATGCCCAGCGATTCGCCTGAACTGAATCGTATACGGGAATAATTTCTCCAATCTCCCAGTTATTACCTGCTGCCGTTCGTAGGATAGGCTCCGGCACATTGTTTTGATCATCCACATGAGAAAATGGATCTATCAACATCTCCTGCCCTAGATGCCAATTCAGATCGGACAATGGCCGACCTTTCAAATCTTTCTCCACCTTAGCCAACCATTCTTGCTTCGTAACTGCACCAAAGGAGAATAATAAACGATCAATTTTTTCCATGGTCATAATACTTTCGTCAAAAATAGAATTAAACCATCAAGGAACATCTTTGCTTGTCAACTTTTTACCTTGGAAATACTTACCTTTTATGATGTTAGCATAATCAGAATAAAAGTTCAAAACTCATTCAAGTATGCCAAATTAGCTGATTTAACTGGATAATAACGCTACCACCCCGATGGACCCTAGAGTTCTAGAGGCTATGCTCCCTTATTTCAACCATCAATTTGGAAATGCAGCAAGCAGAAGCCATAGTTTAGGGTGGATAGCACAAGAAGCCGTTGATCAGTCCAGAAATCAACTGGCTCAACTCTTAGGGGTAGTACCCAAAGAAATTGTCTTTACCTCCGGAGCAACTGAGTCCAATAATCTGGCGATCAAAGGAATTGCGGAAGCTTATCATCGAAAAGGTAAACATATTATAACGGTCAAAACCGAGCACAAGGCTGTTCTTGATCCTTGTATTCATCTGGAAAAAGAGGGGTATGAGATCACGTATTTAGATGTAGAACATAATGGACTAGTCAACCTCAATCAATTGGAAGACTTCATTCGCCCAGACACCATATTAGTATCTATTATGTGGGCCAATAATGAAACGGGTGTTATCCAACCAATGGCTAAGATAGGTGAGATTTGTGCTGCACATGGTGTGTTGCTAATGAGTGATGCGACTCAAGCCGTAGGAAAAATACCCGTTGACCCGCGGCAGGCAGGCGTACATATTTTAGCATGCTCCGCACATAAAATGTATGGTCCTAAAGGAGTGGGTGCCCTTTGGGTAAGCCAAACGCAACCCCGCGTTAAGGTTCTCTCCCAAATCCATGGTGGCGGCCACGAAAGGGGTATGCGATCCGGCACGCTCAATGTTCCGGGAATAGTTGGTCTGGGGCAGGCTGCCTACCTGGCTCACCAAGACATGCCTATCGAAGCACAACGCCTTTCTGAAATGCGGGACGAACTGGAAAAAAAGATTCTACACAACATTGAAGAAACTTACCCGAATGGCAGTCAGACAGCCCGCTTACCTAATGTCAGTAATATTGCCTTCAAATATATGGACGGGGAAGCACTCATGATGTCCTTCAATCAGTACATGGCTTTATCATCAGGCTCTGCCTGTACCAGTGCATCTCTTGATCCCAGTCATGTTTTATTAGCAATGGGCCTTAGCGGAGATATGGCACATGCATCCCTCAGGTTTAGTTTAGGGCGCTTCAATAAACCAGAAGAAATAGATACCGCCTTTAATCATCTGAAAAGAGGTGTAGAGAATCTAAGAGCAGAAAGTCCAATCTGGGAAATGTTTAAAGATGGGGTTGATCTGGATGCACTCTGATCGTATTGACAATAAGGCATACATTTTGAACCCTTATTATAACGTTTTCCGAAGTAAAGGATATAAACTTTAGTTACGAACAACTTGTTTTTTACCTAATCGATCCCTTATTTTACAGGATAAATAATCGTCAGAATATGTTATTTGTAGACCAAAGCGCAAAAAAGCAAATTGAAGAAGTACGGTTAAAAGAAGGCTATGGAACAGACTTCTTTGTTAGGGTTAGTGTTACTAGCGGAGGATGTTCTGGCTTGACCTACAATATGGACTTTGACAATAACCTCAAGGACGATGATCAGGTATTTGAGGATAATGGTGAAAAGATAGTAACCGACCTGCGGAGTGTTTTGTATTTATACAACACAACTTTGAAATTTAGCGGCGGTCTTGAAGGAAAAGGGTTTCATTTTGAGAACCCCAATGCCACCAGAACCTGTGCTTGTGGTGAAAGTTTTGCTATTTAGTCCATTTTACTAGACGCGCGATTCATGCATAAAGCACCTAGTTTAGATCCTAATTTTTATTACGTCTAAAATTAGGTACTACAGCAGGGATGTTGCAGTTGGGTTTTACTGAATTAGCAGACGTAAGCCCAATGTCAAAAAATCTGGCCTACCTTTTTATACTGACTGTGCATGTTTCCTTTTTCCAACTCACTTCACATAACATGCCCAGCGTAAAGATTGAAAAAACTTTATTGGTAACACATCAGCCATGCAGCTTTCTGCACAACTTCAGAGGAATTGATTATTAAGGCATAGATTAAACCTGGTACAACTCATACAATAGCCAAGCAACTTATATCTTAGAAAAAACTCCTTTATTTAAGGAGATATCAAGAAGCCATAAGTAATTGCTTCAGGTCTCTTTATCAGAACAGAGTAATAAACAAACGCAAAGGCACAGCGTCTTTTACCAATCTACTACTCTAAAACCTACATCCCATGGCTTACGTAAATGGATAAGCTATACTATGACGGAGTTTAAACTTAACTGTAAACCTATGCTCACCGGCATCATTCTGAAGAACCCTTTAAAATACGGATCTGGCGTCGTAGTTCGTGAATCTCAATATTTTTTTCCCTCAGGCTATCTTTTAATGCAAACACCATTTCTTCCAAATCCTTAGCCGACAATTTCTCGGTGCCTGAGGTGGTAGAAGGCAGGGTTGTTGTTTTTTCTGCTGCCGTTTTTTCATTTTCCCAATTCAATAATTCCTGAATTTTCGCTACCCCATCTTCTCCATTGATATAAGAGGCGGCTAAATAGGCTACAGGTGCCAAAAATAGCATTACAATAAAAAATCGGGCGAATCCAGTAAGCTTATATTTTCTTCGTGCCATTGATTAATATTTTCTATAAAGATAACGCAAGGCTTCTGATCATATGTTATTTATTCTACTGAACCCAAACAATATCAGATAAAGACGAACCTGAGCCTGATCCTGCTCTTTAGCTTGCTTTTTATGAAATAAAAAACGTAATGCTTGAGTTTGGATATAACCCTTATTACTTTTGATACGTCCAACAAACTGGCTAATCCAATCCTCCATGAACGACGCTTTAGTCTTTGATGCCTTACGTACTCCCCGCGGTCGAGGTAAATCCGATGGCTCCCTGTACGAAATTCGTCCTATCCAATTATTAAAGGTGACATTACAAGCTATTGCTCAGCGCAATCAATTAAACACGAAGATGGTTGACGATGTATTGATAGGCTGCGTGAGTCCTATTGATGATCAGGGGTATAATATTGCCAAAGCAGCTGTCATGTATGCAGGGTGGGATACAGGGGTAAGTGGTATGCAAATCAATCGATTTTGTGCCTCCGGATTAGAAGCTATAAATCTAGCTGCAATGAAAGTACGCTCGGGTTGGGATTCTTTAATAGTTGCGGGCGGTGTAGAGAGTATGAGTCGTGTACCCATGGGCAGTGATATGGGGCCTTTAATGTATGATCCAGAGATAATTCACCAAATTCAGTATATACCACAAGGTGTGTCAGCCGATTTAATTGCTACTCGAGAAGGATTTACGCGTGATCAACTCGATAGGTATGCCCTTCAATCCCACCAACGTGCAGAACAAGCGCAAGATAATGGTCGATTTGCAAGGTCAACCATTCCTATCTACGATCAAAACGGTCTCCTCTTACTCGATAAAGACGAATACCTACATCGCGGTACAACCTTGGAGATACTATCCGATTTGCCTCCAGCATTTAGCACATATGGAGAATGGGGCTTTGACGATTTAGCTTTACAGAAGTATCCCGACATTTCAAAGAGCAATCATGTACATACTGCTGGTAATTCTTCAGGTATGGTTGACGGGGCAGCTTTATTATTGATTGGGTCCCGGGATATTGGTAAGGAGGCTGGGCTCACGCCACGTGCAAGAATTATCAGTACAGCTACTGTAAGTGTAGAGCCAACTATTATGCTTACGGGTGCTGGTCCTGCAACTGAAAAAGCACTTAAGATCGCGGGTATGACATCTAAGGATATTAACCTTTGGGAATGTAACGAAGCCTTTGCTTCCGTAGTATTACAGTTTCAGCAGGAGCTAAATATACCAGATGATATTCTCAATGTAAATGGTGGCTCTATTGCCTTTGGGCATCCATTAGGTGCTACTGGTGCTATGCTGCTGGGCACTTTACTTGACGAAATGGAACGAAGAGATCTACAAACAGGACTGGTAACATTATGTGTAGGAGGCGGTATGGGTGTGGCCACTATCATAGAAAGAGTTTGATCATGGTGCACTAAATATACCACAGATTGAGATTGTAATAAGAATATAAATCTTGTTTTTGACAATAATAATAACAACAGAAAAGCTTCCGATCTCATGATTTATTATCAGAAGGATATCGACAATATTGCTACCCTGACCCTCGATATGGAAGGGAGGTCCGTCAATGTAATTAATCATGAAATTCGAGAAGCGTTTATTCCGGTCATCCAACACTTACAAAAAGAAAAGCGTAAAGGTGTTTTAAAAGGTGTCATTCTGACATCTGCTAAAAAAACATTTCTGGCGGGTGGTGATTTGGAATACTTATTTCATGCGAATGACCCAAAGGAAATCTTTCGCTTTGCACAAGAAATGAAAGCTTTTCTAAGGGCATTGGAAAGCCCTGGCGTTCCAGTGGTAGCTGCGATCAATGGAAGTGCCATTGGAGCTGGATTTGAAGTAGCACTTGCCTGCCACCGCAGAATCGCAGTGGATAATCCAAGTATTCGCTTAGGTCTGCCGGAGGTGGAATTGGGCCTGATTCCAGGTGGAGGAGGTATCATTCGACTCCTGTGGCTATTAGGCATAGAAAGAGCTTATCCCATCCTTAGTAATGGTAAACGGTACGCACCCAAAGAAGCCCTTCACATTGGTATAATTGATGATTTGGCTCATTCCGAACAAGACATGCTTCAGCAAGCCAAGCAATGGCTTTTACAAACACCAGAAGGCAGACGCCCTTGGGATCGAGCCGATGCATCTATTCCAGAGGGTAATGCGCGCCAGCTGAAAACCGCAAAGCTTATTCGACACCTTACCGCTCGATTAGCTAAAGAGAGCCATCCCGAATTACCTGCTCCTAGGTCTATTTTGAAAGTCCTAACGGAAGGATCCAAAGTTGACTTTGACACTGCCTGTCGTATCGAAAGCAGGTACTATACCGAATTGGTGCGCAGTGCACAGTGTAAAAATATGATTAAAGCTTTCTGGTTTGACACCAACTACATTAAAGAAGGTAAAGACAGACCACAAGGGTTTGGAAGGTTTCGGCCACGAAAAATAGGGGTAATTGGTGCTGGTTTGATGGGATCAGGGATTGCCCTGGCAGCATTATTGAATGGCAAAGAAGTCGTTTTAAAAGATGTTTCAAAACTTATTGCCGACCGGGGGAAAGAGTTTGTTGAATCCCGTTTAAAGGAAAAAGTAGCACGTGGCGAGCTCAACATCCAACAACAGCAAGAAGTTTTGTCCAAGATTACAACCACCGAAAATGCCAAAGATTTTGAATCTTGTGATTTGGTCATAGAGGCAGTTTTTGAGAACCGGATGGTCAAACAAAAGGTTACTCGCGAGGCTGAGGACTATCTCGATGACTTTTCATTTTTTGCTA
Organism: Saprospiraceae bacterium; assembly: GCA_013214265.1. Lineage (GTDB taxonomy): Bacteria > Bacteroidota > Bacteroidia > Chitinophagales > Saprospiraceae > DT-110. Next base: position 10,328 of record JABSSK010000054.1, read on the forward strand.
CCAACACCATATCGATTCCAATTACCAAACTAGCGGAAGCAACCCGTAAACCGGCTCATTATGTTGGGCTTCATTTCTTTCATCCTGCGGATGAAATTCCGTTAGTTGAGATTGTACAAGGTGAAAAAACAAGCGATGAAACCATTGCTCGTGCTTTTGATTTCGTACAATCGATCCGTAAAACACCAATAATTGTTAAGGATGTATGGGGCTTTTACGCAGCTCGCGTTCGCAACACATATATTCTTGAAGGCATTACTATGCTACAAGAGGGTTATTCCCCTGCTATGATTGAGAACTTGGGAAAGCAAGCCGGAATGCCTCAAGGGGCATTGTCACTAGCGGATAAGCTGAGCTTAAACATGGTCCTACGCTATGAAAAACAAGCTGCCGAACACTACGGCCCTAGATACATTCAACATCCAGCAGTGAAAGTTATTCAATTCATGCTGGAAGAAGTCGACAGACCCGGACTTAAAAAAAGAGCTGGCTTTTACGACTATCCGATGGAAGGTAGCCCAAGTCTCTGGTCCAAACTAACGGACTATTACCCTTCTGACGGTCGGAAAAGCAGAACACAAAAAGAGTTGATAGAACGTTTTTTGGTAGCTCAAGTGCTAGAGGCTGTCTGGTGTATGCAGGAGGGGGTCATTCATTCTATCCCTGCAGCCAACCTCGGCAGTATTTATGGCTGGGGGTTTCCATCATTCAGAGGAGGCGTTATCCAGTATATCAAAGACGTAGGCCTTGATGTTTTCATTACCAACTGCAAAAGACTTCAAAGAAAGCATGGACAAAGGTTTCAACTTCCTTCAAAAACAAAGCAAATATTACGCCATGATCCAGCTCTTTTTCAGTCTTGAACGGCGTATTTTGACCAATTCTTAAGCAAAGGATCCATCCAAAATTATAATGGATTATTTCGATTAATTGTCTGAAATCAGAGATAAACACCACATTTTGGCAGAAAAACAAAAAAAACTTTGATTTCTGTAAACCAATTTCTCGAAAGTTTGTCTACCCTTTGTCGCTTACAAACACGGCTAAGTTATTTTTCAACAACAGCCCTAAAAGTGGCGGTCATTGTGCATTAGTAAACAGTATTGTGATAAAAACAGATTATATCATCGCTGGTGGTGGCTGCGCGGGTATGACTCTAGCGCTAGCCTTAGTCAAGAAGAACAAAAAACCAACTCAGATTCTAATTATCGATCAAGAATCAAAGAATCTGAACGATAAAACTTGGTGCTTCTGGGCAAAAGAATTTCCTTACCCTATGGAACTTGCTCATCATTATTGGGAAAATTTATCATTCGGATCTGATCGCAAACAATCTTTTCACTCTATTGCTCCCTACAAATACTACATGATTCGCTCCAAGCAATGGTATGCTTATATGAAAGCGCAGTTGCAGCAATCCGAACAGGTAACTTTCATTACCCAAAAAATAGATGATATTGGGGAAGATGGCATTAGCCCTTACGTGTTGATAGATAGTGAAAAATGGAGAGCAAGTAAGGTTATTAATTCTTGTATTCGAGTAAAACCTCAGGCAAGTACAAACCCCTCCTTCTTTTTGTGGCAACACTTCAAAGGCTATTGGATTGAAACCGACACCGACACCTTTGAACCTACTGTAGGCACCTTGATGGACTTCCGAACAGAGCAGAAAGGAAATAGTCGGTTTTTTTATGTTCTCCCTTTTAATAAAAGAAAAGCATTGGTTGAGTATACCATCTTTTCATCTGACTTGATCACGGAAAAAGAGTACGATTATGCCTTTCGTGAGTACATGGCTAGCCATTATCCGGGTGTATCCTACCAAGTCAATGAGGTAGAGAAAGGTAAAATCCCTATGACCAACCGTACCTATCCAAGGTATTATTCCCCTAATGTAATCAATATTGGAACGATCAGTGGCGTGGTTAAACCCACAACTGGATATGCATTTTTAAGAATACAAGAGGAATCTCAAATTATAGCCCAAAAACTAGTCAGAGGAGAATCGATACATGATCATGTAGCTACCAAACCAAGGTTTGCTTTTTATGATCGGCTTCTACTACAAATTCTACAACAACAAGGAGGAAAAGGAAAGAAAATATTCTCTTCCCTCTTTCATAACAACCCCATTTCAAGGATTCTAACATTTCTAAGTGAGCAGAGCTACCTCAAGCAGGAAGCACTAATTTTTTTGTTCTTACCCAAGGCACCTTTTCTACATGCTTTGGCTGATCAGAGTTGGCTGATACTAAAAGAGAAACTTAGAAATACCTTTTCGAATATTTCCATGAACAAAAAGAAACAATCCGGACCAAAGAAAAAGGTGATGTCCTATCCATTTTGATAATAATGGGTACACTTTCATTCTTATTTTCTTTTAAATCTGTAAACCAAAAGGAAAAATAGTCGTTACGCTATAAATTTTAACACTTGCTTAACAAAACACTCCAATAATGAACGCATTAGTAAACTTCGAGTCATTATTTATGGCTCAGCTTCAGTCTGGTGATTATGTAGGATTTACATTTTTCATCGGTTCTATGGCCATGTTGGCTTCTACTGTATTTTTCTTTGTTCAGATGACCCGTGTTGACGGTAAATGGAAAGACTCTATGCTTGTATCAGGTCTGATTACAGGTATTGCAGCTGTTCACTACTTCTACATGCGTAGCTTCTGGGCAGAAAACCAAGCTTCTCCAACAGAATTCCGTTACATCGACTGGATCTTAACAGTTCCTTTGATGTGTGTTGAATTCTACTTGATCCTGAAGGCATTTGGTGCAAAGCAAAACTTGCTGTGGCGCATGGTCTTCTGGTCTACTTGGATGTTAGTAATCGGTTACTTAGGAGAAACTGTTTTCCGTGATCAATCAGCTATCTGGGGAGGGTTATCTTCTGTCGGTTATTTCGCTGTTTTCTACGATGTATGGTTTGGTCCTGCTAAAAAATTAGCGGGTAACTCAAATGATCCTATTCTGCAGAAAGCCTTTAAGACATTAGGTTGGTTCATTCTTGCTGGTTGGGCAATTTACCCAATTGGTTACATGGCAATTCCTGGTGGTCTTTTAAGCGGTATTTTAAGCCCTGAGTCACTAGATATCATCTACAACATTGGTGATGCTATCAACAAAATTGGATTCGGTTTAGTGATTTACTCACTAGCTGCTTCTAAAACGGCTCAATCCGCTGGTACAACTGCAGCAGCATAAAAATTACGGTTGTTTCAACGGCTATTTGACGGGGTGAAGGCTTAGGCCTTCACCCCTTATTTTTTTTATAAAAAAAGCCCACAGGAAATAACTACATCCTATGGGGTAATTACGCATTGAATAACTAAAATGTATAAGTTTTTCTATAGCTAATCAATAACAAGACTATATCAGTCATGTAATGAACATTAGCATTGAAATATCAAAACTACTTTGTATGAATAACGTACAACCATAAACGCTATCTCTTGTTGTTAAAAAAAAAATCAAAACAATGAAAATCGAAATGCAGAAAAACCTAGTTAACCGAGTGGAGATTGGTTTAACCGAGGATGTCCGAACCAAAGTAGGACAAATTCTATCACAACTCTTAGCCGATCAACACATACTCTACACCAAACTCCGCAACTACCACTGGAATGTTACCGGCATGGCTTTCAAAGCACTTCATGAATTATTCGAAGAGCAGTATAACCAATTAGCTACATTCATTGACGATACGGCAGAACGTATTAGAACCCTTGGCTTTTTTACTGCCGGAAGCATGAAAGAATTTGTGGCCCAAAGCCGTCTGGTTGAAACCGATCACCTCAATGGAGATGCACAGGAGATGCTAAAAAACCTGCTCAATGATAATGAGGCCATTATCCAATTGTTGCGACACAGTATTTCAGAAACAGAACAGCTTGGTGACATGGGAAATACAGATTTCTTAACAGCCCTGATGGAAGCACACGAAAAATCAGCGTGGATGCTTCGTGCTCACCTAGCATAAGCTAAATACATACTCATATGATAAAAAGCGAGTAAGAATTTACTCGCTTTTTTTATAAATAACCCCTACACTTGTTTTTAATTAGTCTAAATAGTAATTTTAGCGTTATTAGGGAAATCGGATATAAGAATCAGCTACGAAGAAAATATGTTTAACCGAAACGCCACAACGCATACATTAATCGTTCAACACATTGAGTCAATTGGTCAAACAGATTGTACTGACCAGCTTTTTTCAAATGACAAAATCATCTTTGCCAATCCAAAAATTTTCTACCGACTCATAAAGATGAACAGTAAATGCTTTGTTGATTTATGGCTATGTGACTCAGCATCTCCAAGATTTTATCGCATAAAACGACTTAAATATCCCAATAAAGTAGTTGCGGATATCATGGGTAGATACCACTGCAGGCAGATATCATCTAAAAACGGTAACCAGAGTCAATCTCATTTCTCGTTACCCTCTTGTAATTAATCAGTCCAGCGGAAAGCTCAAGAGCCATGATTTTGAGTATTTTTGGCGTTTTCCAATAAATATTTAAGCCAACAGGAACAAAATCTGATACTTTTCACTTAGTATTAGGAGTGCTTAAAATAAATGTCGACTGTGGTAGCATCAAATCATCAGAATTCACCAATTGATACGTTGAGAAAGGGACAAATGGGCATTATTTCTCATTTTTCCGATGATCAAATGGCCACCAAACTCATGGCCATGGGTGTTCTTCCAGGTTCAGTTGTCACTGTGATCCGGTCTGCCCCATTCGGAGGTGGGTTTTATGTTAAAATCGATACTATGGTTATAGCCTTACGAAAGCAAGAAGCCCGTTGTATTATCCTAAAATAACCTCATACCCTCTTGGGGGAGGTTCTTTTCCAATACCATTCTTTTACCTTTTTATTAACCGTATCTGCTTTTAAACTTTCAGTGTGGGACAAGAACGATCAACGCTCAAGATTGCATTAATTGGAAACCCAAACTGTGGGAAAACATCTGTTTTTAACAGGCTTACCGGCTTACAACAAAAGGTAGGTAACTTCCCCGGGGTAACCGTAGAAAAAAAAGCTGGCCAATGGAATTTACCTGATGGTCGACAAGCTTTACTTATAGATTTTCCGGGAACGTATAGTTTTTACCCTACATCAAAAGATGAAAAAATAGTTGTCCAAACCTTAGCAAACCCCTCCGATGACAACTACCCTGATCTAATCATTTATGTAGCTGATGTCGTAAAGCTCGAAAAGCACCTACTTTTATTTACGCAAATCAAGGATTTAGGCATACCCTCCGTCCTGGCACTCAACATGGCTGACGTCGCAGAACAAGACGGAATTGAAGTCGATACCGAACAACTTGCCCACCAACTTGATACCACTGTAATCAGCATAAGTGGTCGCACCGGTTTTGGAATAGATAAATTAAGTGATTTCGTGGTGAATCAAAGTGCTAATACATCGCATACATCGAATTCCGTATACAGCCACACATCGGAAGAAACCACACTGGTCCAAAATCTAGAGCCCAACTTTTCTTCTTTTTCTGCTTACCAGCGTTTGCTTTTGGGTCACCACTATCCCTGGCTACCATTCCTTACCCAATCACAACGTGGCACTATTGCTAAAGTCGTGGAAGACCTTAATTTTAAAACCCTACCGGCACAGGTCCACGAGACGATGCAACGTTATGATACCTTTACCCCTATTGCCCAATCAAGCATAAGCAGAAAGTCATCAAAACGGGAAAAATTTACCGATCGCGTCGATAACCTTTTGACCCATCGAATCTTTTGTCCGCTCCTATTCTTCTTGTTAATGCTATTGGTTTTTCAATCGATCTTTACTTTTGCCAGTTACCCCATGGATGGGATTGATTTTTTCTTTGGTTATCTGACCGAACAGACCAAAGCCATCCTGCCTGCAGGCTGGTTTTCGGACTTACTTACAGATGGTTTATTGGCAGGGTTAGGTGGGGTACTCATCTTTATTCCACAAATTGCTATCCTGTTTTTGCTGATTTCCATTCTGGAAGAGGTCGGGTATATGGCTCGTGCTGCTTTTATGTTTGACCGGTTGATGCAAGCTTTTGGGCTAAATGGTCGCTCTATTGTTGCCTTAATCTCGGGTGGTGCATGTGCTATTCCAGCAGTTATGAGTACACGCACCATCGGCAACTGGAAAGAGAGACTAATCACCATTCTAGTTACACCTTTTATTAGCTGCTCCGCACGTATTCCAGTTTATACCGTTCTCATTGCTTTTGCGGTGCCTTCCAATTATGTTTTTGGGATATTCAACTTGCAGGGATTAGCCTTTATGGGCCTTTATATACTTGGTATCATAGCTGCACTCGGTGCAGCTTTTGTTTTAAAAATCATATTAAAATCTCAAGATGCCAGTTTCTTAATGTTGGAGTTACCTGAGTACCGTATGCCCGTAGCCCGTAATGTTGTCCTAACCGTATGGGATAAAGTAAAAACCTTTACCGTAGAAGCAGGACAAGTTATTTTAGTGATTTCGCTGCTGCTGTGGGTATTATCTTCCTACGGCCCCAATAGGGCTATGCAAGAAGCTCGTACCGAAACACAACAAATAGTTACAGCACAAGGTCTCGACCAAGAAGCAGCGGCTGACCTCCTGGCGTCCCGCAAACTCGAAGCTAGCTATGCCGGTCATTTAGGCAAATTTATGGAGCCCGCAATCACACCACTAGGCTTTGATTGGAAAATAGGCATTGCACTCATTACCTCTTTCGCAGCACGGGAAGTATTTGTTGGGACAATGGCTACCATCTACAGTATAGGATCAACCGACGATGAGTTTTCCATAAAAAACAGAATGAGCGAAGAAGTGAATCCCGCTACCGGTGAAAAAGTATATAATACCGCTACCTCCTGGTCTCTGCTGGTCTTTTATGTGTTTGCTATGCAATGTATGAGCACGCTGGCTGTCGTAAAGCGAGAAACCCACTCGTGGAAATGGCCCACAATACAGTTCTTTATGATGAGCGGACTAGCGTATGTGAGTAGCTTAATAGTATATCAATGGCTGGCTTAACCCAACTCATTTTCAAGTATCTCCAGTAGCCACGTCTTATCCGTTAAAGGATTGGTTTCTTGGATACGAGCTTTAACGATTTCTTTTTTGTTAGGTTTTGACCTCATGATCACCGATAACAAAAGGCAGAAATTTAAGTATGGCTTCTTGAGTTGCGGGGAAAGCTTTAGGTTTCTTCTTAAATACATGGTGAATGCCGCCAATTGAGAAAGCATAGAATCCAGATTGTTCTTTGCGTAATGGGCTTTTATCAAGAGGATGCGGGAAGCCAATGTGTAATAAACATCTGAAAATATCAGCTTATTTAACAGGTCAAACACACCGTCAAATTCCTTTTTATGGAATAAAAGTTCAGCTCGATTTAAGTTTTCAGCGTCAATACGATGGTTGGGTTGCAAATCATCTGCGTGATCGGTGATAAAGGTTTCTAAAAAATCGAACTGCTTCAGATTAATAGCCAATTTAGCCACATTGGTATAGGTCCAATGCGACAAATATTTACCCTCAAAGAGGGATCGGTTCTCAATCGCTTCTTTATATAAATTTAGCGTTGTCGTATAATACTCTTTTTTTCCAGTCCGAATTTTTTGCGCACAATAATTGATGCCAAGTAAGTATAATTCTCTCAGTTCATCCGGATCGATGAGTTGTTTATGTATCCTAAGTAGCCGTAACATTTCATGAAAATACCCCTCATCATCTTGGGTAATCGATAGAAATAGGTTTCGGTATAAGTCAACAATTGGATCAATCTTATCCTTGGCTTCTAAAAACGCACAAACTTCAT
>JABSSK010000540.1 GCA_013214265.1 Saprospiraceae bacterium
GGATCCTGATGCTGTAAATAATTCTCCTATCGTAGGTAGTTATGCGCGGATCGCTTCTGAGTTGTATGATGTGCTGTTTGTGTCAACCGATGATGTGGGTAATGCTTTAACGTTTGTTTCTGGTAAACGAGCGTTTTTTATGGATGTCTATACTGATGCTCCAATAGGTTCGGAAATTTTACTACAACTGGAGAATAGTGCATTGTCAGCAAGCGATTATCCCTCGGGCAGACACAGTCGGTATACGGCTACTACGAGTGTACAAAATGGCTGGGAGCGACTCGAATTTGAGCTATCCGACCGACCGGATATATCCGTTGGGGCTTTTGATATTGACCAAATCGTATTACTATTAGCACCAAACTCCAGTACTTCTTACCATATGCATTTCGATAATTTGGTAAGCATGCAGGCACCCGACCAAGCTATCCTTCAGGAAGAAATCATTGCTGATTTTGATGGTACGATGCAAATAACCGAGTTTTTCTCTGATGGCGTTTGGTCGGATCAAGTGCCTAATCCGTATCCAAATGGAGTTAACGATAGCCCTACTGTTGGTAGCTATACCCGAAATAGTGAGAGCCAATATGATGTTATCAGTTTTAATTCATCGGTGATCGAGAATGCCGGTTCATTCAAAAATGGTGATAACGTCTTTTTCTTGGATGTTTATACATCGGCTCCGGCAGGTACAGAAATTAGTATTAGCCTTGAGAATGAATCCAACTCAGATAACCCTTACCCGCAAGGCCGAAACAGTAGTTATGCAGGTGTTGTAGAAACATCCAATGCGTGGCATACTATTTCATTTATTTATAGTGGAGCTGCGGACGCAGGTACATCTGATCTTGCCATTGATGAGATTACCCTTTTATTTGATCCAAACTCCTCAAATTCAGATACTTACTTTATCGATAATTTTCGGTACGGAATAACTGCCCTGCCGCCCAGCTACAACTTTGACCAAATGATCCAGGACTATGATGGCATCAACAATCTGAGTTTCAACCCATCTTCTACAGGTGTTTATACCAGCAATGTGACTAACCCGTCCCCCAACGGTGTCAACGGTTCTTCCCTGGCTGGCGAATATGTTAGAAATGCCACAGAGCAGTACGATGTATTGTCTTTCAGTACCAATGTTATTCCTGACGCAAGCGCGTATGCCACTGAGGACAAACGTTTTGCAGCCGATGTGTACACCGATGCGCCAATCGGTACGATCATCAGCTTTCAGTTGGAGGCTAGTACTATTGCTAATCCGAACAATTATCCTGCAGGGCGTCATAGTGTTTACCAGGCGGCGGTGAAGGAGCAAAATAGTTGGCATTCGTTAGTGTTTGTGCTGACAAATACGCCCGACTTATTAGTTGCTGACAATGAGGTAGATCGAACGATCATTTTATTTGACCCCGGCCAGATGTCCAGTCATACTTATTATATTGATAATATACGATCGCTGGCCAAGGAAATTGTTATTCCAGACCCAGTACTGACCAGCATCCAACTATCCCCATCTGATATTAGCATTGATGAGAATACCACGCAACAGTTTTCAGCGCAAGGATTTGATCAGTTTGACGAACCTTTAGCGACTAGCTTTTCGTGGTCAGCAACAGGTGGTGTGATTAATACGGAGGGATTGTATACCGGAAGTGAAGTAGGTAGTTTTATCGTTACCGCTACTAGTGGTGATATTAGCGCCACGGCTACCGTTACGGTAAATAGTGTCCCCATAATCGGTCAAAACTTTCCGGGAATAATTCAGGCGGAAGATTACGATGAGGGTGGAGAAGGCATGGGATACCATGACCTCACCGCAGGCAATTTCGGTGGTGCCTACCGTCAGGAAGATGTAGACATAGAAACTACCGGAGACGTTGAAGGAGGCTTTAATGTTGGCTGGATGGATGCCGGAGAATGGCTGAGCTATACCCTGAATGTGACACAAAGTGGTACGTATTCGATTGGCGTCCGTGCCGCCTCCCCAAATGGGAATGGCATTTATCAATTAGATATAGATGGGCAGGATATTTCAGGGAATGTAAGCGTACCCAATACAGGAAGTTGGCAAAGTTATACTACATTAACAACCGATAATATTGTCCTACCAGAAGGAACGCATGTGTTACGTTTTAATGTGGTGAGCAATGGTCTTAATATAAATTTTCTGGAAGGAACCGAAATCACCAATCCAATATTGACCAGCATTCAGGTGACTCCGGCTGATCAGGTTATCAACGAGGGGGAAACCGTCTTGTACGCAGCTCAGGGATTTGATCAAAATGGTAACCCCTTCAATACATCTTTCAATTGGACAACCACTGGGGGTAGTATTGATCCAAACGGTACTTTCATCGGAACAACACCTGGCACGTACGAGGTAACCGCCAGTAGTAGCTCCGTATCCGGTAGCACGCAAGTCACCGTGCTACCTACTGCTAATGTTCTTGCGATACCAGGAAGAATTGAAGCCGAAGACTACACCTCTATGAGTGGTGTTCAATCACAAGGTACAGCAGATACCGGAGGGGGTGAAAATATTGGCTGGATTGATGCTGGTGACTGGATGGAATATCAGGTTAATGTAGCCAACACAGGATCATATGATGTTGATATTCGAGTAGCTGCTCTTGGTAGTAGCACCAAGTCACTCCAATTAATGTCTGGTAGTACTGTGCTTGCCGTTGTTG
>JABSSK010000541.1 GCA_013214265.1 Saprospiraceae bacterium
ATAATAGCAACAAGTATCATCAGGTCGATCAATGTAAAACCCTTTTGTTTATTCATAATATAAAATTACTTGCAAGTAATGAATCTTTATTTATTAAAAAGCTATTGGCTAATGATTCACTCTATTCTGATAAGGCTCTGGAACCAGATGAGTTTTTACCTTCTAATGGTCTAATTATTAGTTATGCTCTAAAACTGTATTACAATAAAATTAAACAGCTAATCAATAGCACGTTCTTTTTTAACCAATGGGCCTTAATTTATAGAAACAATAAAGATAGAAACTTCTCATTTGATTTTAGCACTTATAAGCCCATACTGCCGCCCAAGGACAGGTTTTGGGCCGACCCTTTTCTTTTAAAACGTAATGGTAAATTCTATTTATTTATTGAAGAACTTATTTATAAAAATAAATTGGGCCATTTATCTGTTATGGAAATAGATGAGAACGGTAATTATTCTGAACCTAAAGCAATAATGGTAAAGGACTACCATTTATCCTATCCATTTATTTTTGAAGATCAAGGTGAACTATATATGATTCCCGAAACTAGTGGAAATAAGGATATTCAATTATATAAATGTATCGATTTTCCTTTAAAGTGGGATTTAGAAAAAGTATTGATGTATGATGTGATTGCAGTCGACACAACCATTCACAAATTAAATGACACTTACTGGATGTTTACCAACCTCAAGAAACACGAAGGTGCTGCGAAGCATGTAGAATTATATGCTTTTTCAACAGATAACTTAATTTCAGGACATTGGATAGAACATCCACTAAACCCTGTAGTTACAGATATTAAAACATCTAGACCTGCAGGTTCAATCTTTGAAGAAAATAATAAGTTATACAGGCCCTCACAAGACTGTTCAAATTTTTATGGATATGGATTAAATATTATGGAAATTACGCAGTTATCCAATTCTGAATATGAAGAAAAATTACATTATAAAATTGAGCCGAATTGGAATAAATCTATAATTTCCACTCATACTTTTAATGGTTTAGATACTATGGAAATTGGTGATATAAAAATTAAAAGGCGACGGTTTTTTTGATTATCTGACGCGCTCAAGGTTAAGACGCAATTATTTTGATATAATTGAATTCACCGAAATTTATGCCCAATCAACTTAAAAAAGATGCTGATTAAATTCATTTAATCATATTTGCCGTAATAAATTTTAACCTACTCCATTATGAGTTCTTCTTCAGTAGCTGAAAAGAATCAATTATGTCTTAGTGATTTAATTAATGTAAAAACAGTATTCTATATAGTCTTTTGTAATTTGAGATTTTTAAAGAGGGCTGCAGATTATTATTTATTTAATATTTTGGGCAGTTCCAAAGCTTATATTTGATAAAGTTTTTTTAATTCAAATTATAATTATGGTAATCACATCATGTTTCTTAAAAAAATTGAGCTCTTGTAGACTCGTATATTAGAATTAAATTAAGTAGAAATAAATTTTATAAAACAAATAATAATATTAAGATATTCGCAAAATGTCTTGGGTTAACATCATAAGTATTAGACCAACAATTAAAAAAGCATTAAGCAATCCTTTAACTAGGAATATGCTCATTGTTGGTATTATAACTTTACTTATAAAAGTAACTGCTTTTTATAAAGAAACATTAATTGCTTCATCATTTGGCTTAGGTGAAATATTAGATACATTTCTTGTTGCAATTCTCGTACCCACATTTATTCAGAGTGTTTTTATGAATTCATTGCGGAATATATTTATACCTAATTATATAACTGAAATGAAGAATAATGGAAATAAAGGAAGTTTTCAGTCCATTATTTTAATTATAACAATGGGAATTTCAGTATTTTCCGCACTTCTCGCTTTTTTAACAATAGATTTCTTTTTAGAAGTAGTTTACCCTGGGCATTCAGAATCATACTACGTATTGGTGAAAAATCAACTTTATATTGTTTTACCTTGTTTATTATTTTGGGGTGTTAATTCAGTGATGGGTGGGCTTTTAGAAATTTCAGACCGATACCTTATTGCACATCTTTATGGCTTTATTCCTTTAATCACTATGATTTTCTTTTTATTCTTTTTAAAGGACTATTTTGGTGAATTAGTGTTAGCCTTTGGAACTTTAGTTGGAACAATTCTTGGCTTTATTTACATGTTAACCACTGCTAAAAGGCATAAAGTATTATTAATCAGCAAACCAATTGTAAATGCAAATGCCAAATTGATGATAAGACAGTTACCGCCTAAAATATCATCGAGTTTTCTATCGGCAATGAATAATTACATAGACCAGTTTTTTGCTGGTCAACTCATTGTTGGTTCTATAGCTGCCCTTAACTATGGGAATAGATTGCCTGCTTTTGGAATTACGATTGTCATCATGGCACTAGGAAGTGTTTTATTGCCTCATTTTTCAAGATTGGTTAATGAAGATTTAAATGCTGCATACAGACATCTATTTAGATCTATGAAAATAGTATTATTAGGCGGAATAGTGTTAGTGACAATTGGCATATTTCTATCTGATTGGCTTGTTGAATTATGGCTAGAACGAAACGAATTTACTCATGAAGACACATTAAAGGTATCTGCAATTCAACAAATCTTATTGGTTAACGTCCCCTTTTACCTTTGTACTTTGATAATGGTAAAGTTCTTAACCAGCATTAACAAAAAC
>JABSSK010000542.1 GCA_013214265.1 Saprospiraceae bacterium
TATCACAGTGAAAACGAGGAGTTGCGTATTGGAACATTTACTCGAACTGCTCAGTCTCTTCACTTTTATGACAGTATTCTAGTTGTGGAAAAAGGAGAACACCCAAAACCTGAAGATCGTAAAACTGGAAATCCTTCATTTTAAATACATGTCGAGGAATTTTTTTAGTTTCTCCAGAAGTGACGACAATGAAATGTGTTCCCGTTACTACGTAGTAACTTTAGGAAGTCCGGATCTGCATCCAATCGATTCGAGTAAATCCACAGATATATTTAGGTTATTAGGATAGTCCTAAATGCTGGCTTTACTGGACAGAAAGCATTTTTAGGAGATATATCCACAGTTGTATAATTTGAAAAAGAAGCGGTATTTTCAAATCGAGTTTTCAGCCAAGTTCCCAGATTTTAAAGTGGTTTTGACTTGGTATGTGAGAACCGCTTTATGCATTAAAACTGACCTTACTCGATAAAGGTCTTATTCAGAGCAAAGATGTATCCAAAGAAGTGAGGTTGAAGTTACCCCGTTTAACATTGAACCTAAAGTAGTAACATAGACGAAGTAGGTAAGTTATGCACAAACCATCTTTAATGTAGTGGTGGTTAAATTTAGAAGTAAAAAGTAGATTGAAAAATGTATTTCCGAAAGGATACAAAATCATTAGATATCTGCTAAGCCATTAGGATTTGGCAATACAAAGACAACAATTGCTAATCGCAAAATGAGGATAGGCGAAACTGTAATTGGATACAAGTTTACTTGCAGGAGAGGAATACTGTACAAAGAGTGGAGGTTAGAATTCTGTTTTATAATTAGAGTGATTGCGCTTAATTTTTAATACTTGAAAAATTTCTTACATCTCGAATCTTGCTGATGGAAAAAATACCATACTTGGAATGGCTCAAGGAGGAATTATTAGGACTCTCTCGTGAAGGGTAGATTGTTTATGAGCGGGTTTTGATAATGATTTGAAGCCTAAAGAACGGTTCATACCAGAGTTGAGTAAGCGTGTTCTGGCTAAAAACCTTCATTTAGCGAGACCGAGCAGAGTTCGCCGACACCATCGCACGGAGGGGCGCGATTGGCCAGCTAGAGCTTACACTATGATTGGTTTAAAAAGGCTCAATAATATTGAGTTTTGTTTGCGGAGGGTACTAGAAGAAAAAATTCCGGGTGATGTAATTGAAACGGGTGTTTGGAAAGGAGGAGCAGTTATCTTGATGCGTGCTGTTCTTTCTGCTTATGGAGATCGGGACCGTAAAGTTTGGGTGGCTGATTCCTTCGCAGGGTTACCAAAACCAAGGCCTAAGCAATATCCTTAGGATGCCGAGGATAGGCACTACACTTTGAAAGAACTAGCTATAGACTTAGAAACCGTAAAGCAGCATTTCAAATCTTTCCATTTACTGAATGATCAGGTAAAATTTCTTAAAGGTTGGTTTAAAGATACACTACCCCAAGCCCCCATTGACCAATTAGCTGTTCTTCGATTAGATGGGGATATGTATAAATCTACTATGGATGCGCTTATCCATTTATATCCAAAATTACAATCTGGTGGATATTGCATTGTGGATGATTGGGGTAACATACCGGCCTGCAAAGCAGCTGTTGAGGATTACCGGAAACAACATGGTATTACAGCGGATATCCATACAATCGATTGGACAGGCGTTTTTTGGCGTAAAGCCTGATTAGGATCTCTAATTAGCGAAAGATGGGAAGGATAATTCAAAAATTTCTGGTCGGTCTTTTAAAAAACAACAATACATGACTCCTGAGTAAGTGGAAGCTTTAGTTTGATATGTATCACTTCCATGTTACTTTTTATGAAAGGAGGTCTATCATGGAAAAGTACATTCATTCCTAGATAGCATTATATAAATATGGGCAAATTAGCGTAGACATTTATACAAATGTCTGGTTCAGATAATTACTCTAGATGTGAAGATGTATTGGTGCTTCAGATTCAATTCACACTATAAGAGAACCGAATATGTATTGTTTAGTCTGGATAGTATAGTAAAATGAACAGTTGATCTTGTATTGGTTGTTGACAGACCTTTTGGTACAGCTATAGTTAATCCTATTGAGGTTTTCCCCGTACATTATTGAACAGTATTTGCTTGTGCGATTTCTCGTATTCTTCTCGAGGTTCAGCGCGAATAATGAGGGTTGTCAATTAGAAGGTACGTAATATGCATTCAACAAATAGCGTATTGATGCTTTGAATGCCCTTTACTGGTTGAAATAAGCTTGACAACGTCTTGCTTTGAAAAGGAAGTAAACTTCTGTATTCTATCAATGGTATCTTGGTTGTTGTGAAGAATTTTTTTCAGACTCTGAAAATCATAATAATTTAAACGACTCATTTTGAATAACTTAAAAGGAATATAGATCTTTTTATTTTTTTTTCGAGTAGGGTGGTGACAAATTTGTGTTTCGCATCTGCTAAGTAGGTAAATCATGAAGCCAAGATCCATAAACAATCCGACAGGACAAGCTCATAGTGACAAACAAGTTATCGAGGCGATGCTGGCTACGGATCATGCTGGACAGAAAGCGCTGCAGTGGTTTTTGGAGCAAGTAAAAGGCTATGCTCGTGGATATTTACAGAAGAAATACCCACATTTGAACGAATTAGAATGGGAGACAGTATTTTCAAATACAGAC
>JABSSK010000543.1 GCA_013214265.1 Saprospiraceae bacterium
CGGATATGCGGGCGGGGGGGGTAATAGTTGGCGATTCCAACGTAAAATGGGAGGTGGTGCTTTGTATGATATGGGCGTATATACGGTCAATGGTATTCGATATGCTACCGACAGATATCCTACAACAGTGATCTCAGCTAAACAATATACGGACCGCCCCAAACTCTTTCAGGAAGTTGACGAAACAACAACCTATGTACTTGCTTTTGACGATGGCTTGCTTGCCTATGGCAAAACAAGTGTTGGTCAGTCCATGAATCAGCTGAAAGTTACCTGCGGTTCAGCATGGTATGAGCTTAGTCCGATGCAATCCTACACAGGAGTTGCCGGAAAACGAAGTGATGGCATTATGCTTGATCGCCATATTACTAATCAGCAAGCGCAACAAATGGACAATGATGCCTTAGCCATCCAGCAAAATACACCTCTTTTGGTACCTGGTGAAGAAGGCCTTAAAGATATACGCATCATTCAAGCCATTATAGCCTGTGCAGAAAAAAAGAAACCCGTTGCTATTTAACCCGATCGGACCTCCAATATGACACACCAGATTGATCACATTATTATAACCACTCCCAAACTGGAAACGGGTATGGACTGGGTAGAAGAAAGGCTCCACTACCGACCAATACTAGGTGGAAAACATCCAAACTGGGGGACCCACAACGCGCTGTTGGGTCTCGGTGAGCGTTGTTATCTGGAAGTACTAGCTCCTGACCCCAGCCTGCCCACACCACAGCGTGGCCGTTGGCTAGCGGATTACTGTGCACTAGGCACCGGCTGGGCATCGTGGGCAGTAGCTTCCTCCAACCTATCAAAAACAATACAGGAATTGGTATCCATAGGTACTGAACTGGGCACAATACAAGGAGGCAGCAGAATGAGTGCAGGTGGTTCTTTATTAGAATGGCAACTCACCGATCCTTACATCCTGCCTTGGGACGGCTATTTTCCTTTCCTCATCGATTGGGGTAGTTCGCCTCACCCTGCTAGTGCATTACCGCAAGCTGGAGTTATAAGTGACATCCAGGTAATGCTACCACAGATTACTCAGGAACAAACACACATACTCCATAATATAGACTGGCCGTTTGCAGTTGGTTACCACCCAGAACCCAATGTTCACATCACGATCAGGAACCATAAAAGTACATCTAAGCTCTTGCACTTAAATGCAAAATAATTGAAGATAGCAAACGTTAATTTTTTTGAATTGCTTAACCTTATGGAAATAATATTTATATTTATATAAAGTAATACTATAAGAAACTGAGACAATCCTCATCCTTTTTCTACTCCAATACCTTTTCCCTTTTCCACATCTTTACTATCCAAATACTTCACTTTGTTTGTGTTGCATTACATGTTCTTACAATCACACCCCATAAACGTGCATACAGTGGTTTCTGGAGTAATGCTATTTCATATCCAGACTACATTTTATCCTAAAGAGTCATTCCCCTTAATATCAGGCTTTCCCCCCTTAGCCTGATACCCCGATGTTGACGTAAGTTGACATTGGGGGTTTTTCTGTAAGGTAAACGTAAACGGCCCCAATGCTGATAAATATCAGTATTGGGGCCGTTGTAGGCATGATGTAATTCATCATATACCCATTCAATTTTTCATATAATCAACCGTAAGGTTAACCAAAGAACGCACACCTAGTTTTAGGCCCGACTCATCAATGAAAAAATCTGGTGTATGATGCGGTGCTGCTTCCAGTGGCGATTGCCCTTTGGGCATACCACCTACAAAAAGGAATAACCCTGGCGCTTCCATAGCGTAGTAAGAAAAATCCTCCGCACCGGTAACAGCGTCAGAAAGAATCACCTGATCACTTCCTGCCACCCGCTGTAAAGTTGGCAGCATATCGGCTGTTAATTGTGGATCATTATAAGTAACCGGATACCCACGAATAATATCAACATCCGCTTCTGCTCGCGAAGCCTTAGCGATTTCCGTGGCGGTACGCTTAATATCTTCATGAATCTTATCTTGCATTTCGGTATCTAGAGTCCGGATTGTTCCAATCATTTCCACCGACTCAGGAATGATATTATTACGAACACCTCCTTTTATTTTACCTACACTAATGACCGCAGCTTGCTTGGTAAGTTGGGTTTGGCGACTCACAATTTGCTGGAGGCCTTGAATAATATTGGCGGATACCACGATGGGATCAACACCACCCCACGGCTGCGAACCATGGGTTTGCGCACCATTGACTGTAATCACAAAACGGTCGGCAGCAGCCATCGTACCTCCCGGTCGATACCGTATCGTTCCGACCTCCGGTTGAGAATTGATATGGAGCCCAAAAACGGCATCCACGTTAGGATCTTTTATTAACCCTTCTTTGACCATTAGTTCTGCACCACCTTCTTCGCCCGGAGGTGCCCCTTCTTCTGCAGGCTGAAAAATAAATACAACTTTCCCACTCAGTTCATCTTTAATCTCCGTAAGAATCTGAGCGGCTCCCATCAACATGGCGATGTGGGTATCATGACCACAAGCATGCATCACACCAACTTCTTCACCAAGATATTCCGACTTTTCTTTAGAAGCAAAGGGTACATCTACCCGCTCCACTACAGGAAGTGCATCCATATCTGCTCGTAGGCCCACTACGGGTCCTGGGCGACCGGTCTCTAAAAC
>JABSSK010000544.1 GCA_013214265.1 Saprospiraceae bacterium
TTGTGGTCACTCCGTCCAGAATGCCTAGATCTTTTGCTTCTTTTATTTGATCAATGCTGGCTGTATCAATGAAGAACTTCATATGTTGTGGTTTTCGGCAAAGATAATCAATGAAAACCGGAAACCAACTAGCATAAAATGAAAAATATAACAAAGCCTGACTGCATGGCAATGGCGCGTGGGATTAGGTGGACTCTTTTTTTCATCGTTTTTCCTCAGGGTATTCAATACGAACATGATGTACGGATTTCATAACGCTGCGAAACACCTGTTTACAGGTTTCAAGTTCATAGAAAGTGATGGTACTTTCATCCAATTGTCGTTGGCTAATCTTATGGGCAATGATTTTATCAATCAGGTCGTCAATCGCTTCAGCGGTTGGTTCCTTTAAACTCTTACAAGCTGCTTCTATGGAATCAGCAAGCATAAGAATGGTTTCTTCTTTAGATTGTGGACGAGGGCCTGGGTAGCGGAATCGAGCTTCGTCAATTGGGTTGCCTGGCTGTTTTTCTTTGTACTTACGGTAAAAATATTCTACGCGGGTTGTCCCATGGTGGGTTTTGATAAAATCAATAATCACCTTGGGTAATCGTGCTTTCTGAGCCATTTCTTCACCATAGGTTACATGCTCAATAATTCGTTTTGCACTTTCCAGTTCGTCCAGATTATCATGTGGGCTCTGGCCTTTTTGGTTTTCAATAAAAAAGGAAGGGTGTTTTGTTTTGCCAATATCATGGTACATAGCAGCAACTTTCACGAGCAAGTGATCCGCACCAATTTTACGAGCAGCCGATTCTGAAAGGTTCGCTACTTGGATCGAGTGCTGAAGGGTACCTGGAGCTTCGATGGCGAGTTTACTTAGTAAGGGCCGGTTCATATCTGATAATTCCACTAAGGATATACTAGAAGTGAACCCAAAAAGGCGTTCGAGTAAAGGGACTAGTGGATAAGCTAAAAGTGTAAGGAAAACATTGAGGAAAATCCAAGAATAAATGCCCCAGTCGATATTAGACAATGTACCTTCCTGAATTAGGCTTAACCCAAAATAAGCAATGGCATAGGTAACAAAAATCCATATCATGGAATAAAAAAACTTGGACCAATCCCGTGTATTCACATCCGTTAGAATGACCACAATACCAGCTAAAATCTGAAGGAAAGTAAATTCGTATCCCAAGGAGGACAAAAAACTAGCCAATAAGACTACCACGATGTGTGTAAACAGGGCCAACCTTTCGTCATAAAAGGTATTGATAACAATCGGAACGATACAAAATGGTATCAGATATGCACTAAGCGTATCTGCGGTTTCCACAGCACTCACCAAATAGCTGTACACAACCAACCACATAAAAATGAAAACCAACTTAGGGAATCGATTAAAGATATCAGGTGTAAAGTTTCGTAAATACAAAATAAAGACACCAATAATCAAACTCGTCAGTAAAAAATATCCAATCAGTATGCTTAGACGCGACCGATTAGCCATTACTTGTTGTTCGTACTGTTCCTTAAGAGAAATCAATTTTTGATAAACTTCTTCTGAAACTGGTGCACCCTGATTAATGATCCTTTCTCCTTTGCGTACCAACCCTTTTGTTGTTGTAATACTACCTAGCAGATCATCATGAAAACGCTGCGTCAGGGAGTCATTATATGAAAGATTAGGAGATATGGATTCCTGAAGTATTGGATATAAAAACTCTGACTCCCGGAGGTTGCTTTTTCTGAGGGTATCCCCAACGGCAGCCATCACGGAGTTATAACGAATAAATGACTGTACGGTACGACGCTTAATGATATTTCCAGATACAGTATTAATAAGGAAGGTACCATCTGCATCTTGATGCTTGCTGTCGAGTTGTAAAACCCCTTTTTGGTATACATAGTCCAGATATGCCAAACCAAAGTTTCGGTATCGATTGGCGTTCGAAACGACATGCGGAAACTGACCATCACGATTTACTTGCTCCAGTTGTCGTTCAAAAACAGTTTGATATATCGCTTTTTTTTGTGGGAGCACATCTCTCTGTAGGTCATAGTAAGGATAGAATGTTTCCTCCAGTGTTTGAATTTCTGCATCAATTTGTGATTGTGGCTTTTTGATAGCGTAATCAAAAGGTGCATCAAGACTTTCGTAACGCCATGCCTGACCTTGGTCAAACTCATACTTGAATCGTACGTTCGAAGGGAACAAAAAACTGATAAAAGCAATAACCCCGATGATCAGTAGATATCGGAATACACTGGGCACCCTATCTAGGGCAGATTTAAATGTACTCATACATCGTAAATATAAGTCATTCCCCAAGAATGAACCCCGACAATATCTATATTATAGTGATTCAAGCAGAAATGAAGAGGTAACTAGGTCCGTGGTTTCCAAACCACCTCCTGGGCATTGAGGGTCTTCGCCTGATATCGCCCTAGGATAAAGCAATAATCAGACAAGCGATTTAAATATCGAATAACGATATCATTTACTAATTCAGCATTTGCCAAAGTAACGACTCGCCGCTCTGCCCGCCGGCATACACAACGGGTAATATGTGTTTGAGAAACGATTGGATGCCCTCCAGGCAAGATGAAATTTCGAAGCGCTGTTAAGGATTTATCCATACGATCCATCTCATATTCCAAAAAT
>JABSSK010000545.1 GCA_013214265.1 Saprospiraceae bacterium
ATATTTTTAGTAAATACGGCGGCAGCCTGGGGACGTCCGGTTCGGTCGATTATATGTTTGGCCGTAAAGGTATCTTCAAAGTAGCTAAAGCCGATCTCGATATGGAAGAACTGGAACTGGAACTGATCGATCATGGATTGGAAGAACTACGTGCCGAAGAAGGTTTTCTTGTCTTTCAGTGTGAATTTGAAGATTTCGGATCCCTTCAAAAAGGACTAGAAGAAAAAGAACTAGACGTGACAGAGTCCGAATTGGTGCGTCTGCCGGGACACCAAAAAAACCTTTCTGACGAGCAGGCTGAAGAAGTAATCAAGCTGCTGGATAAAATGGAGGAAGATGAAGACGTAACTAACGTTTTTCATAACATGGCCGATTAAGGCCTGATTTGCTCCTTTAATTCAGCTAGAGCGATTATCCTAGATGGGGTAATCGCTTTTTCTATAGTAAGGATTGGGTTTCTTGGGTCTCTGGAGCATCAGATTCTGCCAACGCAGCATCGTCCTTACGATTTAGGCTAACGAGCACACCACTTAATAGGGATACGGCTATGAAACCCAAAGAAATCCACTCGGGAAGATGAATATAGTGGATAAGTAAGAGCTTGATACCTACAAAAAGTAAAATCGCAAATACACTATACTTGAGGTACGAAAATCGCTCCAGCATATTCGCCAGAAAAAAGTACATGGACCGCAAACCCAGAATGGCAAAAATATTGGAACTAAATACAATGAACGGATCGCTGGTGACACCCAAAATTGCCGGAATGCTATCTAATGCAAACAGGATATCCGTAAACTCAATTATGATGAGAGCAGCAAATAAAGGCGTTGCCATTCGGACTCCACCCTTGAGTATAAAGAATTTTTCACCTTCTAAAGTCGGACTGATTTTTAAAGTCTTACGTATGCGTTTGCCGATGATGGATTCGCTACCGTCATCATGATCATTCAGCATCCGAAAAGCCGTAAATAGCAGGAATGCACCGAAGATGTAAGTCATCCAGAACACTTTCTGGATGAGCACTACGCCGATTGCAATCATGATACCACGAAAAACAATAGCACCCAAAATACCCCAAAAAAGGGCACGGTGCTGGTACCGTATAGGAATGCTGAATGATTTGAAAATCATGGCAATCACAAAAAGATTATCAACACTCAAAGACAATTCGATCAGATAACCCGATATATATTTCATTACAGCATCCCGGGCCGTAAGGGATTCCGGATTGCTAATCCAACCTTCCCGATAAATAAAGTATATGGCTAACGAAAAACTGAGCGCTATCGTTACCAGAAATGAGCTTTCAATGGCCGCACGACGGTTGGTCGGGGCTTCTCCCTTTCGATGTAAAACCAAAAGATCAAAAGCCAGTAAGACAAGTATGAAAATTATGAGCAGAGTCCAAATCATGGAAGTTGCTTAATTCTAAAAAGTTTTACTGTTGTTTCTAACGTTTAAAATCGTAAAAGGGTGACGAATATACGGGGTATATAGACGAATACAGGCGTTCTAAGTCACAATTCCTAGGAAAAAATAGATAACCTGTCAATCAATAGATAAAAAAGCGGCCCCTTAGATTATCCAACGGGCCGCTTAACCATCTAATATTTAACATGTTGAAAAGGAATGGCCACCATCCCTTCGTCCGTCAAAATACGCAATAAATACAAGCCCGTTGGAAGTGACCCAGTAGCTATGGTAGCTAGCTCACGGGTGGTAACCAGCACCTGACCCTGTAAGGACTGTACCTCCAACTGCATAATCTCCAAGCCAGTCGTTCGTACGTTCAAGCGTTCGGTAGACGGATTAGGAAAAACTGTTATTTGGTTCTTGAGATGTAGGTTATGCTGACTGGTTATCGTCTCTACGGCATAGGTTTGGGTTTCAACCAAGCCGCTTCGGAAGTTTTCTAAATGATCCATCAGCAAAATGTCTTCTAAGGTAACGGTAAGGGTGCCAGTGGCTCCATCTGGAAGTGATAAGACCAATTCTGCCAGTACGCCCTGACCCGTAATGGGTTGCCCATCCGTTCTGCTCAAGCTAATATATATTTTTTGGACGTCAGGTTCCGATCGCAGGACCATAAGGTCCGCCCCCATCCAGTTATCAGTTGCAAGCAGGGTAATGGAATCCCTATCAATTGCTAGACCAGCGTAGGTTAGCGTGAAAGCAATGCCATAGGCATCAATCAGCGGTTGAGCAGAGGTGCCTGCCTGAATACGAAAAGTGTTTTCTGTTCCGGCCAGTAAACTGTCACCTTCTAAACGCAAAATTGGGGTGTTTCCAATCGGTGTAGCAGGTGCGGTCACCCCACTCCAATAGCGATCAATGACCTCGACATCCTCCCCAGAAATAATACCGTCACCATTAGCGTCCAGATTCTTGAAATTGATTGACCGGCCCGGGGTTGCAGTATTCCACGAATAACCAAATTCCTGCCCTGCATTCAAGCGGAGCCTACGATCAGGGCCCCGAGCTTGAATACCCAAACCGATAGGCAGCAAATCATAATGGTTAATCTGACCGTCGCGGTTGGCATCACCTGGGGTCACCACCTGTTGGGGCGACGTAACTTCAACCGATCCGTGCACTGGACTGACGGGCACATCACTGTTATTTTCGCCGTTAGCAGGT
>JABSSK010000546.1 GCA_013214265.1 Saprospiraceae bacterium
GAAAGGATGGCCCAGCGTATTCTGGGAATGGGTGACATTGTGTCTTTCGTCGAAAAAGCACAAGAACAATTCGACGAGAAGGAAGTACAGCGGCTCGAAAAGAAAATCCGGAAAAATAAATTTGACTTTAACGACTTCCTGAGTCAAATTAATCAAATCCGAAAAATGGGAGACCTGAAGTCGCTTATGAATATGATCCCAGGTATGTCCAAAATGACAAAAAATCTGGAAATCGATGATAAAGCGTTCAATACAGTTGAAGCTATTATTTACTCGATGACTCCCGAAGAGCGCAACAATCCCGAAATTATCTTAAAAAATATTAGCCGTAAAAAACGAGTAGCTAAAGGCTGCGGACAAACCATCCACGATATTAACATGTTTTTTAAACAGTTCGACCAAATGCGTAAAATGATGCATAAAGTCAGCAAATCTCCTGGCTTTGGTATGCCCGGTGGTGGCTTCCCAGGTATGGGTAAACGATAACCACCCTATCGATGGAAATGTGATAGCCGCCCCAGTCCAAAATGATCTTGTCATAAAACCACCAAAGCCGAATGCGCAATTACGCTTATTCGGCTTTGGTGCATCTAACAGATTAAGGCACAATAATTAGTTCAGATATTTCGAGTGATGGTTTAGTTTTTCTACCAAGAGATAATAAAAAATAGCTCGATACTTATTGCGGTTGGAACTCCCCATCTGATGGCATACCTCATGGAGGGCTATATCGAGATCAGGACTATCGGACATCCCCATTTTCCCAATGAGAAAGTTTTTTTTCACACGCTCTAATTCTGCTTTGTCGCTACAAGAAACTTTGGAAGCATCTGTTTTATAAATAGATGGTCCCAGCCCTTTAGTAACCGCAACCAAAAGGTCATGATCGTAGGAAATACCCAAACTTTCCATTTGTTGCTGATATAGTGCTATGGCTTCATCAAATTTACTCATTGGTCTTTATTTTAATAAAAATGAATGTCATAGATATGGACTATAATAAACAACATGTACTAAGAGCAGCTCTAAAATTTAGATTTTCCTATCTAAAGTGCTTTAGTCGCCATGCCATCAGATAGCTTACTACGTTTTCCTCTTCTTCTACTCCAATGACTAACAAAGGTATACCTTTCAGGTTATCTTTAGGTATATCTATATCCACCTTATTACCGTTCCAATCGGATGGTAACTCCTGAGCAGTGCCATCAACAATCAGATATACGCCTTTGGGTCTTTTACGAAAGTGCAAACTTACAGTCAGGGGTTTTTGATCCAACCAAATATCAGAAGAAAGCGGATACCAAGAGATAAGCGCAGAGCGTATACTCCCCGTATAAAAAAAAGGTTGACGAGCAAAACCTCCTTTTGTGAGGTATTCTGGTAAGAACTGATCTGCGCTATTTTCTGCATAATGGGTTTGTATCATAATTTCTGGGGACACATCGAACCAATCAGGGTCATATTGCATTTTAAAACCTCTTCCTGAAAGATCAGACATACCCGCAGCATAGGTCACATCAAGCAGTATTTTTTTTCCTTCAATCTCAACCCAGTTCCATACATGGTTTGGCCTATCAGGCAAACGACCCATATCCGCAGGAGAAAGCGATACAAATCCTTCAATCTCACCGGATCGTAACCCTACCGACTCACACATAGTCTGAAAAAGGATCGCGTAATGATGACAAACACCTTTGCGCAACCTCAGGGCACGTTGCATACTTTGGTTGCGTATGTTAGCTAGCTTCCTTTCCAGATCCTCCTGAGATCGGTACATAATTTGTACAGGACGGTTGGTACGTGCTTCCTCCAGATCATAACGAATATGATGAGCCAACCAGCTAAAAATGACCCGGGCTTTATCATGATCCGATTGATAATTTTTACACAAAGCTAAAGCCATGGTTGCAGGATCATTAGTGTCCATATCAAACGATCGCCCGAAGACATCAGGCGACACATTTTGTGCTAGCAAAGCATAAGAACAGAAAATAAAAATGAATAAGGGGAATAAAGACTTGCCCATACGTTGTCGGATACATTTTGATGTATTTAACGCCATGCAGGTCTTCATTATTTCTAAGTATCATGTACAACATGAATCAGCATAAGAAATACCATATGCTGAAATAGTCGGTAAATTCAAAAAATAACGCGTGAATAAGCATAACTCATTCACGCGTTCGTAGTCCGCTGGATTGTTGGTACCTTAAGCGTTATTGACTGCATTACCCAAGCGACTTTCGTCAAAAAAATAGAGTAAATCTGAAAGCCTCTCTTTCAAGTCTTTTCGATCGACGATAAAGTCTAGAAATCCATGCTCAAGTAAGAATTCAGAGGTTTGGAAGCCATCTGGTAAATCCCTCTTGATCGTTTCTTTAATAACACGAGGTCCAGCAAAGCCAATTAACGCCTCGGGTTCTGCCATATTGATATCCCCCAACATAGCAAAGGATGCGGTTACCCCACCCGTAGTAGGATCTGTCATTAAGCTAAAATATGGTATACCTGCTTTTTGCATCATGGAGAGCTTGGAAGATGTTTTTGCCAATTGCATTAATGAGAATGCGGCTTCCATCATACGTGCTCCACCAGATTTTGAAATCATCAAAAATGGAATTTTGTGTTCCAAAGAATAG
>JABSSK010000547.1 GCA_013214265.1 Saprospiraceae bacterium
AATGTAAATGTAATTAGTCGCGTGATTTTGATATTACCCGTGCCAAAGAGATTGTTTCCGACCTAGTAGGTCGATCCGATATCGTTATTGTTTCTTTTCATGGAGGTGCTGAGGGAAGTAAGCATGAGCATGTTCCTCGGCGTACAGAAACCTATTACGGGGAGAATCGTGGGAATGTTTACGCTTTCGCACACGCTCTAATAGATGCAGGAGCAGATATCATCTTTGGTCATGGGCCCCATGTTACCCGTGCTATGGAATTATATAAAGACCGTTTGATTTGTTACAGTTTAGGAAATTTTTGCACGTACGGTCGCTTCAATGTAAGAGGGGTTAATGGGATTGCTCCCATCGTTTCGGTGCAATTAGATCGGGAAGGTGCCTTCTTAGGGGGCCAAGTCACCCCGATTTACCAGATGAAAACGCATGGGCCTAAAGTGGATACACAAAATCGGGCTATTACTAAGTTACAGGCCCTTACTCAGACTGATTTTCCACAAACACCACTGGTTATCGAGGACAACGGTGTTTTGCGTAAGCAGGAAGAATAGAACTTTATGTTTTGCTGGCTGATTCAAGAAAAATAATGGAGAGCGTTTGCGTACTGCTGAAAAGCCTTGCTTATGGGAGATCATAGCGAGGGGATCGAGTCAAAGTGTTGTAGCAATTGTGGGGCATTAATGTCAGAAAAAGATGCATTTTGCTCGGCTTGTGGGCAAAAGCACATCTCAGGGAAGTTAACCATTGGGGAACTTTTGCGAGATGCATTCGAAGCTGTTTTTAATTTTGAAGCAAAAGGGTACAAAACATTATTTCATCTTTTTGTTCCAGGGCGTTTGACCAATGAGTTTTTTAAAGGGAAGCATAAAAGTTACATCTCGCCGCTCCGTTTGTTCTTATTCATGTCCGTCGTACATTTCTCGGTTTTAACCTATGCTGTTTATAACCTATTCGGGGACTCGATTAGTAAGAATAGCATGATGATTGAAAGAAATGCCTTTCGATCAGAATTCAAAGGTGAAATAGATGTGCTTATCGACTCCCTCAAAAATAATGGATTTGCTGGTAATGCGTCAGCCCAGGCTAGCCTTGATACACTGGCGGTCCAAATCGAGGAAAATAGGTATGATAGTTTGTATATAAGTCTGTTTAATGATGATGACCGTTTTTCGGAAAACAAATTTTCGGTCGTTGATATATATACCCTTAGTCCGGATTCCATACTTAAGAAATATGAAGTTGAAGGTTTCTTAAAACAAAGGACAGTAGTTCAAGCTGTCAAAGTAGTTAAAGACATTAAAAACCTTCCAGCCTTAATATTGAGTAAGTTTCCGTGGATGGTCCTTTTTATGATGCCCGCTTTAGCACTGATCATCAAATTATTATACATTCGGAGGGGGCAATATTATGTTGAACACCTTATTTTTTCTTTTCATTACCATGCTTTTGCATTTCTCTTAATCTCTATTACGGCCTTATTAGACTTATGGTTAGACACAAATGGGGAGGCCACATTGATCGGTTTTTTGTTCGTTTTCTTGTATTTATTGGTTGCGATGCATGTTGTTTATGAACAAAATTGGCTTAAGACGTTTTTCAAATTCGTACTGCTAAACTTTTTTTATCAGATAATTTTCACCATCACCTTGATAATTACATTATTGATTTCCATTCATTTGTTGTAAAGCGATAATTATTTCTGTCTTCGGGTTTACAAGTGCGGATGTTTTATAGTGTAATCTGGTTTTCTTTTCTATTTTGTGGCTTGCAAAAAATTAGCCCTCCGACCATAGTATAATGGCGGATTAAAAGGATCATATGAAGAAGTTAGTCGTACTGTGGCTATTGTTGTTACCCGTAATACTCACAGCCCAGCAAACAAACACAAATCCAACTATTACGATTTCGGTTAAAGATATGCCGATCATTACTTTCCTGGAAAACCTGGAACGAGATTATGATCTGCGTTTTTACTTCAAGCCGGATGAGGTTCCTGATAATCAAGTAACGCTATCCGTTGAAAATAAGCCGCTTGATCAAGTGTTGCAACAGGTTATTATTCCTACGGGACTTGGCTTTATAGCCTACGAGCCTGGTACCTATGTCTTAATGCCTAGTCGGATCGTAAATCAGGTATATACAGCTGATTTTTATAAGGCTCTAGAAAAAACGATTAACTTAGAAGAGGCACCTGCGGAGGAAGTCATACAAAGCACCATCGGTTCAACGGATCAGTTGAATCCTTCGGGTCGCGCTTTAGTAAAAGGTTTTGTAGTTGATAAAGAAACGGGGGAGCCCATCATTGGGGCTACGATCTTTCATCCGGCTACTGGTCGAGGAACAGCAAGTGACATCGATGGAAGTTATGAGCTTAATTTGCCGACCGGTGAGCAGGAAATACAAATTCAGTTTGTTGGGTATCAGAATATTTCCCGAACGATGCTGATCCTGAGTGATGGTACCATGGATGTAAATATGGCCAGCACTGCTGTTGATTTAAGTGAAATTGTGGTGGAGGCTGAAGCAGCTGATGCCAATGTAAACCGAGCAAATGCAGGTGTTGAGCAACTTGATGTTGAAGCCATTAAGAAATTACCATCTTTTTTAGGTGAAGCAGATGTCGTAAAATCGTTGCTTT
>JABSSK010000548.1 GCA_013214265.1 Saprospiraceae bacterium
ACTCTAATGAGTTGGCCCAACAAATGATTCCACAAAAATCTAGATTTCGAAATATTTTTTCTGATTCTACTTAACGATTGGCGTTCAACTCCTAAATAAGATGATAAATGGGAAAGAGAAATACGATTAAATAGATTTGGGTGTTTGTTTATGAAATTTAGGTATCTGGTTTCAGCACGTTCAAATAGAAAACTTTCGATTCTTTTTTGTCTTTGCGAAAGTACTTTTTCAGCAATCAATCGACCAAATCGCTCATAATTTTTGTACGTCAGATAACCCTCTTGAATTTTCTGATAATGTAACTCAATTACAGTTGTATCTTCTAGACATTTGATATTGTAATTAGTGGCTTTTTGTTGTATGAAGGCATTGTAGTCAGTTAGAAAATTATTTTCATAAGTAAAGTTTATCGTTATTTCTTTACCTTTTTGATCAATATAATAGTGGCGTTGTAATCCTTTTGTAACAAAGGCGAGTTTTCTCTGAATTTGCCCTTGTCTTAAATAGTATTCTCCTTTTTCTAAGTTTTGAAACTCTAGATGAGGTTTAATGAATTCTAATTCATCATTAGTGAATGCTGGCACTAACGCTAAGTAAAAGGAAAGATATTTTTCAATGTCACTATTCATTTTTCGTATTAGCTGTAACTTGTATGTATATACTATACAATAAGTGTTGAAGGTAATTTGAATACACAAAATTGATTGGAATGAAAGTAAGAAATTTTGTGTGTGCATGCTAGGATGCGATGCCTACGTTGCTGTATTTGGATAATAAAGAAGATAAGCCCTCAAGTAGATGCTTTTAAATAATCGTCAGGAATACCTGCTGAGTCTCAATCAAACCAATTTGCTTCCACAGGACAAAAAGATTGAGGTGTACACATAGATTAAAGAAAAAATATCTTATAACGCTAGATTGGACAAAGCAGTTTGTTTAAATGAGATGAGGGCATATAACGCCCTCGTAATCATTTTTCAACTAGCTCTTCCTCAGATGATCCAGCGCTTTATTAACGGTCCGTATTCTTGTTTCTTTTGTTGGCTCTACATTAACATGATTTGCTTCCAAACAATTATGCTCTGATTCTTTTTGGTAAAGGAAAAAACGAGTAAGTCAAAAACATGAATCATCTTTCATATTGCTACATGTACTATTGTAAAAAGGTAGCAAATGACCTGTACTAATTTTCAAGTTAATAGTGACTTTTAAATCATTTTTTTTAATAATTGTAGCGGATGATAACGATATTTTACATATATGTGTTTGTAATAATTGTTTATTGGTCCAACATCATTTTTATCTTTTCAGCTATTTCTTTGTCATAATACTGTAGCCCCATAATATGAGGTTTGTCTATTTGGTAAAATACTTTAGGTTGGTTAGCATTATTAAAAATTTCCTTCCCGAATTTTAAAGGTACTTTTTTGTCGTCCGTACTGTGGATTATGAGGACCGGTTTGCTATTTTTCCTAATTTCTCTGGCAGCTAATTCTTCGTTTTTTACCAGAAGCCCTAAAATGGGAACGGTATAATTGGCTTCAGCTTTATGAGCCGAAAATGCACCTTCAATAACTATTCCTTTAATATCATTTTGTTTATTAGAGCCTACTATTGAAGCCAAATATCCCCCATACGAATGTCCATAAATGATAATATTTTCTTTTATACGCTCATTTTCTTGTAGAAAGTCAAGAGCAGAATAGGCATCATCTAAAACATGTTGCCTAGTAGCTTTACCTGCTGAAAATCCATAGCCACTATAGTCAAAAGTAAATACTTGAAAGCCATAATCGATAAGTGGACTAATGGTACGGTAATGCAAAAATAAGTTATTAGCACTACCGTGAAAATGTAGGATTGTGGCAATCGGTTCTAGGTTTTTGGGCGTCAAAAACCATCCATTCAACCGGTTACCACTAGAGCTAACAAAAAAAGTATCTTTAATGATGAAGTCATCGTTGATAATGGTCCCATTCGATGTGGTAAAATTAATTTCTTTGTTTTCCTGGTTATAATGGATATAAGATGTGTCTTTGTCCACAACAACATATTTCCATTGATGTAAAGAGTACTTGTTTTTGTAAGGCTTATGAAAAGTTTTGCTTAAAGAACAGGATGATAACAGCACAATACTGCTAGCCAAAAATAAGAATTTGTGTCTGCCCATATGGTTTTGAATTTTGCTACGGTTCAAAGTTGAGGTATTCTATACAGTTCTACCTGACACATTTGTGTCAAACCAGTTGCTGTGTAAAATTTTTTTTGTTCGGGTTAGTGACGGTCTCGAGTAGGAATATGCGCTTCTATGCATTGGCGATACGTATTGCCTTCTTTATGCTCCGAGTTGCGACAAAAGGTTTTGGCAATGGTGTGTTTTCTACACAGAAAGGTATGCTGTAAATCATGGCAATGAACTGATGTATACGGTATAAGTTGCGAGACACCCTTTGGATGATAAGGTTTGAAATAATGGTGTTGGAGTTCCTAGGAGTTCTACAGCTTGCTTACCTGTCTTTTTCATCAATTTTTAATCCCTAATCAGCCCGTTGCCAATCTTTTGTCCATTGGTAAATAGGCTTGTGTTCTTTGGTTTGCGAGTCGTTACCTAAAAGTCTATTGCACATGTATAG
>JABSSK010000549.1 GCA_013214265.1 Saprospiraceae bacterium
TGATTACATCATACCAGGCATGCCACCAGGCATTCCACCAGGCATAGGCGCACCGTCATTCTCTTCAGGCTTATCATTGATCACACATTCTGTAGTCAATACCATACCTGCAATGGAGGCCGCATTCTCAACAGCAATTCGGGTTACTTTTGTTGGGTCAATAACACCAGCAGCTTTCAAGTCTTCGAATTCATTGGTGCGTGCATTGTACCCGAATGAACCTTCACCTGAAATAACTTGCTGTAGGATTACCGAACCTTCTACACCGGCATTATCAGCAATGGTGCGCAATGGGGATTCCAAAGCTTTGCGAACGATTTGAACACCAATGGTTTGGTCTTCATTTTCGCCTTTAAGGTCATCCAATGCATTAATAGCGCGAACCAAAGCAACACCACCACCAGCAACAATTCCTTCTTCTACTGCTGCACGTGTAGCGTGCAGAGCATCGTCAACGCGATCCTTCTTTTCTTTCATTTCAACCTCGGTAGCCGCACCTACATACAGTACAGCGACACCACCTGACAACTTGGCAAGACGCTCTTGCAACTTCTCGCGGTCATAGTCAGACGTCGTGGTTTCAATTTGAGATTTAATCTGGTTGATTCGTGCTTGGATAAGGCTTTCATCACCCTTACCATTAACGACGGTAGTGTTGTCTTTGTCAACCGTAATTTTCTCCGCTGTACCCAAGTGCTCCAGATCAGCATTCTCCAGCTTGTATCCTTTCTCTTCGCTAATTACAGTACCTCCGGTCAAGATAGCGATGTCTTCCAACATAGCTTTACGGCGATCACCGAAACCAGGCGCTTTAACAGCAACTACTTTAAGCTGAGCGCGAAGGCGGTTAACAACCAAAACACCAAGAGCTTGGCTTTCAATGTCTTCAGCAATAATCAATAGAGGACGACCAGCACCTACCGCTTTTTCTAGGATAGGAACAATGTCCTGCATGTTAGAGATTTTTTTGTCATGGATCAGAATCAGTGGGTTCTCATATTCTGTAACCATGTTTTCAGTATCTGTAACAAAGTAAGGCGACAAATACCCACGATCGAACTGCATACCAAGTACTTCTTCCACATAGGTTTCTGTACCTTTCGCTTCTTCAACTGTGATTACACCGTCTTTAGATACGCGTTTCATGGCGTCAGCGATCAAAGTTCCAATCTCTTCGTCGTTATTTGCTGAGATTGCACCTACTTGCTTGATCTTTTCGAAGTCGTCACCAATCACTTCTGAACTTCCTTGAAGGTTGGCAATCACTTGCTTAACGGCTTTGTCAATACCGCGCTTCAGGTCCATAGGGTTGGCACCTGCAGTAACGTTTTTCAAACCTGCGTTGATCATCGCTTGGGCAAGTACAGTAGCAGTTGTAGTACCATCACCAGCAATATCAGCTGTTTTAGATGCCACTTCTTTAACCATCTGGGCACCCATGTTTTCTACCTTGTTCTCTAGTTCGATTTCTTTAGCAACGGTCACACCGTCTTTAGTGATTTGAGGAGCACCAAAACTCTTCTCAATAACCACGTTGCGTCCTTTAGGGCCGAGGGTTACCTTAACGGCATTCGCCAAGGCGTCAACACCTGCACGTAATTGTTCCCGCGCAGCTCTGTCGAAGCTAATTTCTTTAGCCATATCTAGCTTTTATTTAGATTTGATGAATTATTAATTAGATGATCCGTTATGAAGGACCAGATTAGTCGAGAATGATCAGAATATCATCCTCTCGCATGATCAGGTAATCCTGTCCTTGATAATTGAGCTCTTGACCAGCATATTTGCCATAGAGTACGGTGTCACCCGCTTTAACTGTCATGGCGATTCCATCTTTACCAGGACCTACAGCAATGACTTCACCACGTTGTGGTTTTTCTTTGGCTGTATCAGGAATGATGATTCCACCTTCCGTTTTTTCTTCGGCGGCAGCCGGCTTAACCACTACTCTGTCGTTGATTGGCTTCATAGGTAGCTAAAATTTTATGGTTGTTTGGTGATATAATTATTTCCAGACTACAACCACATAGCTAAGGTCGTGCCAAGTGAAAAATTATGACATTTTTGCAGGAAAGCTGACATATATTGGCGTCCTATATGCTACAAAAGCAAATAAAATCGACAAGAATTGTCAAATTGTCGGTAGGACTGACAAAAAAAGCCCCACCAGAGCTAGCTGATGGGGCTTTTGGGAACAGCCTGATTTATTCGGACTGCAGCGGTGCATCCGCAGCAGTGCTGGGGTCCCCTGACATGATGGTCGTAACTATACAAAGGATGAACAAGGCTGCAGCAAGATACCAGGTCGCTTTCTCAATGAAATCCGCTGATTTCGCCGCACCAAACATCTGGTTGGCTTGCGAACCTCCGAACGTGCTATCCACACCACCGCCCTTAGGGTTTTGAATGAGCACGGCTCCCATCAACAGGATGCTTACCAGGGCGATCATAATCGTCATGAAGGTCATACCATTAGTTTTTTTAAATTCGAAATTTTATCCGCAAAGAAAGCCTTTTTTTCCGGAAATTTCAAAATTAGTCTTTTATAAACGGAGATAGCCTTTTGATATTGCATCTGCGCAATTAACAATTCCGCCAATGTCTCGGAAGCCAAATGGTCATT
>JABSSK010000055.1:0-13727 GCA_013214265.1 Saprospiraceae bacterium
GATCATATCCGAATTTCCATGATCAGCAATAATAATCGTTTCAAAACCCTGTTCCAATCCGGTTTCCACCAGTTGCTCTAAACAAGTATCAACGGCTTGGACGGCCTGAATTGCCGCTTCAAAAACGCCTGTATGCCCGACCATATCTGCATTTGCATAATTCAAACAAATAAAGTCAGGTCGATTGGTATTCATATCCTCAACAATAGCATTCGTAACCTCAAAAGCACTCATTTCAGGTTTTAAATCATAAGTAGCTACTTTAGGTGAGTTAACCAGAAGCCTTCTTTCCCCATCAAAAGGTACTTCCCGCCCACCATTAAAGAAAAATGTTACATGTGGATATTTCTCGGTTTCCGCAATTCGCACCTGTGTTTTACCCGCTATCGAAAGTATCTCACCTAGCGTGTTTTGCAAATCTTCTTTATGAAACAGCACATCAACACCAGTAAATTTGTCATCATACTTAGTCATGGTGACATACTTTACCGGAATAGTTTTCATATTAAACTCAGGCATATCTTCCTGTGTCAGTACCGTTGATATCTCTCTCGGTCGATCTGTTCTAAAATTAAAACACAACAGAACATCACCTTCCTGAATCAATCCTCTTGGTGATCCATTTTCTTGGACTAGCACCATAGGCTTAAGAAATTCATCCGTTTCATTGTGAACATATCGATTATCAAAAGTGGCCAACACATCCGTAACTACTTCACCTGAACCATGTACCATAAGTTCATAAGCTAATGTAATACGCTCCCAGCGTTTATCCCTATCCATAGCATAATAGCGACCAATCACGGTTGCCAATTCTGCCGACTGATCCTTGATATGATTCAACAGGTCTGCAATAAATCCTTTACCCGACTTTGGATCAACATCTCGCCCATCCGTAAAAGCATGTATAAATACTTTATCGTTTCCCTCTTGGCTCGCAATATCACATAATGCTTTTAGGTGGGTTAGATGTGAATGTACCCCTCCGTCTGACACTAGTCCCATAAAATGGACGGCCCTGTCATTTTCACGAGCATACTGTAGCGCCTCCAATAAGGTCTTATTACGATGTAATTCTCGTTCTCGAATCGCTTTGTTAATTCGAGCAAGTTCTTGGTAAACGATTCGACCGGCACCAATATTCAAATGGCCTACTTCAGAATTACCCATCTGCCCAGGTGGCAAACCCACTTCCTCTCCATACGTAATTAGCGTTGCGTTGGGCCTTTCTGCCATAAGTTGATCGAAATAAGGGGTTTTAGCCATTGCAATTGCATCAGCCTGTGGTCGTTTACCCAATCCCCATCCATCAAGGATGACAAGCATTAATCGTTTATCCTCCATCGTATTTGTTTATCAAAAGAAATATCCTGACTTAAACGCTACAAAAACGTTGTAACCAACCATAAGCTTAAGCACAGTTTGCAGCGCTGAAATTAGTTACTACTGAGCTATAAACCCAATTCTGAATACCTCAAACTTTTGACATCGGGGAACTTTCCATACCCGTAATACAATTATTTAAAATATCCATACGTTTAATATACCGAAACATCAATGTTACTTCTTGACCAGTTTTGCGTCATAACTCCAGTTGGCTGCAGAATCAGCTGAAACAAAAACAGAAGTACTTGTGCTTCCAAAAAACCATGAACCATGAAACAACTACTATTTTTACTTTTAGTTGTCCCGGTCGCGTCGCAAAGCAATTTGAATAGCATTACACAAGCTATCAGTAAAGGAGATGCCTCAACTTTGGGTCAGTTCCTCGATAAAACAGTAGAAATAGCTGTTATTGACCGAGAAGACATTTACACGCGTTCCGAAGCGGAACGTATACTAAATGACTTTTTTAATATCCATGAGCCAAAGTCATTTAGTCAGGTACACAAAGGGTCTTCCAAAGCTAGAAATTCCCTTTACTGTATTGGGAATCTGGTTACAGGC
The DNA here is from genome assembly GCA_013214265.1 of Saprospiraceae bacterium. GTDB lineage: Bacteria > Bacteroidota > Bacteroidia > Chitinophagales > Saprospiraceae > DT-110. Next base: position 1,948 of record JABSSK010000055.1, read on the forward strand.
AAACGTGAAATTTACCGTGTTTATATATACATGCGGGTGGATGGAGATGAATACGTTATTCAAGAACTAAGATTCGATAAAGAATAACGAAGTGAATATGTTATTAAATTAAGCCACTCTGTTGTCTGATAGGGTGGTTTTTTATTTCCTTCCCTCCAAAACGCCCAAACCAAATAATGCAAAATCATATTTCACGGGATCGTCAGCATCGAAGCGCCTAACGTTAGTCGTAAGTTCTAATACACTGGCCCAGTCCCTTGGCTTTCGATGTAACAACCCCAGATACCGGGCGACTCGATCCACATGTACATCTAAAGGCATAAGTAATTGAGCAGGCTTAATTCGGTTCCATACCCCAAAATCAACACCTCGATCATCTTTTCGAACCATCCATCGCAAGAACATATTGAGTCGTTTACAACTTGATTTACGCTGTGGTGTAGACACGTGCTTACGTGTGCGCTGTGGAGCATCCGGTAAAGAAAAAAATAACTCATGAAAACCCTTTAGAGCAGGACCTACATCTGGAGAATTGGTAGATAAATGGCGTGCAAAAGCATCCTCAAGCGAATCAAATTGTCGATAATACCACTGCAAAAATTGAAGAAAGTACAAGGTATCGATAGCCTGGAAAGTGCGATGCTTAAATGCTAAAAAGGGCTTTAAATCTTCTTCGCTATGGTTGACAACAAAATCATACGGTGCACCATCCATCCGTTCAATAAGCTCATTCGCTTTATTGATTATAGTTTTTCGCTGCCCCCAAGAAAGAATAGCTACCCAAAAACCCATAATCTCACGATCAGCCAAACTAGAAAATTGGTGAGGAATGGAAATCGGATCTTTTTCAATAAATGCTGGCTGATTAAACCGATTATAAGCTTCATCCAAGACTTCTTTTAAGTCAGGAACATTCATTATACACCAGTTTTTGGATCATTATAAAGCTTAAAGTTCCCTAACCCTATACGCTGTAAAAAATGGCAGAAAGAAACCCGTAAGACACCCAATCCGTATTTTGTTGATCGGGCAAAATTAATGGAAGAAGCTTCATCGAAATACTTGGTAGGACAGGTGACTTCTGCAATGCCATAACTTTTATATATGATCTGGGACAACATTTCATTATCAAAGATGAAGTCATCGGAATTATTATTGAAGTCAATACCCTCTAGTACTTCCCGACTAAAGGCTCGATAGCCCGTATGATACTCTGACAACTTATGGTTAACCAGTATATTCTGAACAAACGTAAGCATGCGATTTGCTATGTACTTGTATATCGGCATACCCCCTTTCAGTGCTCCATTACCCAGAATCCGAGAGCCCAATACCACCTGATATAAGTTATCTCCAATTATGTTAACCATGGATGGAATAAGCTTAGGGGTGTATTGATAGTCGGGATGAAGCATAATAACGATATCCCCCCCTAACTCCAAAGCTTTATTATAGAGTGTTTTCTGATTTCATCCATAGCCTTTATTCTTCTCATGTCGGATGACATGCGTAATGCCAATTGTCTTCGCGAGCTGCGCCGTGGTATCTTTACTAGCATCATCACATAAAACTACCTCATCTACTAATTCAAAAGGAATTTCCTGGTACGTTTTCTCTAAGGTTAACGCCGCATTATAAGCAGGAAGGACTACAATTACTTTCTTTCCCTGATACATAAACTAGAAACATATTTTAATTGCCCGCAAAGATAGGTTTTCCCAATAACTTTATTTTCACCTTGAGTAATGGGCCTTATTATATAGTTGAACTTTATGGCGCTTTAAGGTTTATTACGATTATATAATTCAATTCGTTATTTACATTCAAAAAATCAAAACCTTTATGTGGCGTGTAGTTAAGTGGATCGGCATTATCGTTGCTTTTCTGATTGGAGCTCTTTTTATCTTAGGTATAATATCCAACAAACCAAAGCCAACAGGTGAACTAGGCCCAAAGGCAGAAGCACTGGCCAATAAAATGCTCAAAGCTATTGATGCTGAGGCTTGGGATTCTACTCGCTACGTTGGATGGACATTCAGGGGGGCAAACCACTATGCTTGGGATCGTGAAAATGACTTAATTGATGTCCAATGGGCAAACCACAGGGTTCTTTTACATTCACAAACAAGAGAAGGAATTGCTTGGACCGATGACAACCAACTGGATGGCCCAGACGCAGAAAAATTAGTGCAGACAGGCGTGAGTTACTTCTTCAACGACTCATTTTGGCTATTGGCCTTCACCAAACTTTTCGACCCTGGAACGGAGCGGTCTGTGGTTTCATTAAAAGACGGAACGGATGGACTAATGATTACCTACAAAACAGGTGGTGTAACGCCTGGTGATAGTTACCTATGGATTATGGACAAAGATGGAAAACCAAAATCGTGGAGGATGTGGGTTAACGTATTGCCGGTTGGTGGATTAGAATTTACTTGGGAAAACTGGAAACAATTACCAACTGGTGCATGGGTAGCTCAAGATCACAAAAACAAACTCGCAAATGTTGGAATTACCAATATACGAGGTGGTATGACAATTAATGAGTTGGAATTAAAACATAACCCTTTTGCAGAAGCAACATTAATAAGTTCCAGCGATTAATCTACCAAGGCACGCAGTTCTTCACGAACAAAAGCACCTAATTGCTGTACATAGGATCTACTAAAATCAAATTCTATCCCAGCTGCTTTGTACACACTAGCAATCGGCTGTGTGTAGCCCAGCTTTAATGCTTTTTTATACTGTGCTATTGCTTTTTGAGGATTTTCCCGATACTTTCTCCAAATAGCAATAGCACCCAACTGAGCAAAGCCATACTCAATATAGTAGAATGGTACTTCAAAGACATGAAGCTGCTTGTGCCACAGACGGTCAACGTAATGCTCCATACCAGAATAATCCACAACCGACGAAGTATAGGAACATACCAAATCCGACCAGTACGCCTTCCGATCTTCCCAAGAATGCTGAGGATTTAAATACAACCAATGCTGAAATTTATCAACTACTGCAATCCATGGTAATACCTTGAGAACCATCTCAAGCTGATTAATTTTAGCCCGCTTTAGATCCTCTTCCCGATCGAAAAATACATCCCAGTGTTCCAGCGTCAGCAACTCCATAGTCATAGCAGCTAATTCTGATATCTCAGATGGAAAACTTCTAGCAGATGATAGGTTTAGATCTTTCGTTAAATACGAATGAATGGCATGCCCACTTTCATGCATCAAGGTGCGTAAATCATTAAGTGAGTAGCTAGCATTCATGAATAGAAAAGGTACGCCACTAACAAATAGAGGCATATTATAAGCGCCTGGTCTTTTGCCTTCACGACTCTCCAGATCAATTCGCCCCATATCATTCATCATCTGAATTATTTCTCCAAAGGAAGGGTCAATACGGGAAAGACAAGCGATTCCTTTATCTAGAAAGTCCGACATAGATGAATATGGACGCAGAGGCTCTTTTCCATGGGCATCTATATGTAAATCCCATGGCCGTAATTGTTGTAACCCTAATGAATTGCGCCGAGAAATGTATAATTCATTGAGTAGAGGAACCACCTCTTCCGCTATGGATTGATGGAAATCCATACAATCCTGAGGAGAATAATCAAACCGATTTAGGGTACGAAATGCGTAGTCTCTGTAATTATCGAAACCTGCATTTAAAGCAATCTGATGCCGCTTATCCAAGAGTATATCAAAAAGGCTTTCAATTTCATTTGTGTCCTGCAGGATACGCTGATTTATTTTATGATATACAGCCTGACGGCGCCCTCTGTCCTTTTCCTCTAGTAGCGTACTTGCTTTTTGTAATGTGAGTTGCCGCCCTTCCATCCCAATTGTCATCTGAGAAAAAATTCGACCATATTCCTTAGATTTTAGCTGTACCTCAGTTGTAATAGGTACATTCTCATCACAAAAAAGGTCTACGGCATTACTAACCTTCCGGGTGTAAATACCATATGTTTTTTTGTCTAATAAGGAGAAAAAAGGAGATGTAACTAACCGTTTATTTAGTAAGTTTTCTTGCGATGCCACTTGAGGTTGAATATGCTGAACTGCATTTTTATACGTATCAAGTGCTTTTTGATTCTGGCTATTCAACGAGATTCGAATATACATCCAAGAAAACGCCTCTCCGATAAAAGCGTCCAAATTACTTTTATCCTGAATCCATTTCTCCAAATCTATCACCGATTGAATGGGACGATCAGCTAAATCTCTGTAGAATGGCTCTAAATCGTCCCATGAGGAAATAGACAAATCCTTTGGCAAAAAAACCTGCGTTTTCGATGTAACCTGTACGGCGTTACTCATAGTATTAGCATTCTGATGAAAGTGTACGCCTACTCGCCAGTGGGTACACCCTTACTCTTCTTCTGATGGGTCATCAATATTTGCAAAGTGACCAAGCCCTTGGAGGTATACAAACCACTTGATGACCTTTTTTATGTCCCCTGTATTAACCCTATCCTTATCATAATTGGGCAATACATCGGCGAAGTATTCATGTATTTCATTAGCAGGAGCATTGACCTCAACAGGAGGGTTGTCCTCCATCTGATCCAGCATGTTGCGGAACACGTTCTTCAACTCCGTTGAGTCTCCGTCATCTGTGTAAATTGCTATTGATTCTAAGGGGGTAAACTGATGCTTACGTGCGGAGGCAAATCTTCTTTTCCCGTGGGTCATATCCTCAACGATTAACCCATTATTGCGATTTGCTACCATCGTAAAAACACCTGGCAAACCACTAACTGCAACTAAATTCTCGAGCTTCATACCTTATACATTTCTTATTTGGGACCACAAAGGTAAGCAAGAAAACGTATATATTATGAAGCTATCAACAAACCCAATACGTAGAAAAGCAACATGTAGTTTTAGAGACAGGGATACACAGTCAAGCTATTTCAGCTTACATACATCTTGAATTAGATGGCTTATTTATGGGGTTTAAATGTGCTTTTCCTCAGGCTTGTTAAGAGCTAGTGCTTTCAATAACCCGTTTTAATTTGTATACGAAGCCAAATCCTACAGGTTACAGATTAACCCAGAATTGTTTCCATTTTTTCCCTAACCGTATTCTACCCAATACAGACCCATCACATCTGTATTTTTCCCATTTAATAATCTAGTAATATTCGCATCTTATGCTGAAACCGGTCCTTAGGTAAGAATTGCTCCTCCAGGTTACCAGCAAAAGGAACAGGCGTATCTAAAGAAGCCGCACGCATAACCGGACCATCTAAATACTCAAATAAATGTTCCGTTATCCAGGCTGCTATATCACCCCCTATGCCCCCTGTTAAAGTATCTTCATGCAGGATAATAACCTTTCCTGTTTTCTTAACGGAAGCTGCAATAGCGTCATAATCAATAGGTATCAATGAGCGTAAATCTATTATATCCGCATTAAATCCCTCTGCCTGGCAGATATCTATGGCCCAATGGACCCCCATCCCATAGGTGATTACTGAAATTGAGTCACCCGCTTGTACTGTCGATGCTTTACCAATTTCAATATTGTAATAACCCTTAGAAACAGACCCTGACAAAGACCGGTATAATGCTTTGTGTTCAAAAAAGAGAACTGGATTGGGATCTTCAATAGCAGAAAGTAATAATCCCTTTGCATCTTGTGGATTTGAAGGATATACTATTTTTAACCCTGGCGTATGAAAAAACCAAGCTTCATTACTTTGAGAATGGAATGGACCTGCTCCAACACCTCCTCCTGTTGGCATTCGAATTACAACATCAGCATTAGCACCCCCCCGGTAATGTAGCTTGGCTAGATTATTTACAATTTGGTTAAACCCACAGGTTACAAAATCAGCAAACTGCATTTCAACCATAGCCTTCCAACCTTTCAAACTTAAACCTAAGCCTGCACCAATTATAGCACTTTCGCATAAGGGTGTATTACGTACTCGGTGCGCACCAAAATCATCAATAAATCCGTCTGTAATTTTAAAAACACCACCATAGTCTCCAATATCTTGCCCCATAAGCACCAACTTAGGGTGCTTTTCCATTGCCTCTCGGAGTCCCTCACTAATTGCATCTACGTAACGAATTTCTTTCGTTTCGGTGCCCGGACTAACCGTCAAAAAAGATGATGGCTGAAAAACATCACCCATTTCTTTTTCCATACTTACCTCTGGCCCCGGCTTTTCACCAGCAATCTGCAAGCCTTCTGCAATTTCCGCTTTAATCTGATCTCGATAGGTTTCGATCTCTGCTTGTGTTATCCACTCATGCCCTAAAAGAAACGATTCAAAAGTAGATATAGGGTCGCGAAGCGCCCATTCATCCATCAATTCTTTGGGAACGTATTTAGTACCTGATGCCTCCTCATGACCCCGCATACGAAAGGTTCGACACTCAAGCAATACTGGCTCTGGATTTTCACGTAACTCTTCCGCCAGTTTTGAAACTGTTTTGTATACTTCAATGATATTGTTCCCATCAATGATCATCGACCGCATGCCATATCCAATACCTCGGTCAGATAAATTCTCACATCGATACTGTTCCCTTACCGGAGTTGACAAACCATAACCATTATTTTCAATTACAAATATGACCGGCAATTGCCACACAGCAGCTACATTTAATGCTTCATGAAACTCCCCCTCACTAGTCGCTCCATCTCCAGTAAACGCTACAGCTACTTCTTTTTTACCATCGAGCACATTGGCTAACCCAACACCATCAGCTAAAGATAATTGTGGTCCTAAATGAGAAATCATACCTACAATTCCATAATCCAAGGTCCCAAAATGAAAAGAACGATCACGCCCTTGCGTGAAACCCCAAGGCTTACCCTGCCATTGGGCAAACAAACGATCTAATGGTACATTACGCGTAGTAAACACACCCAGATTACGGTGCATGGTAAAGATGAGTTCCTCCGGAGAAAGGGCAGCGGTAACCCCTACTGAAATAGCTTCTTGTCCGATTCCACTAAACCATTTACTGATTACTCCCTGACGAAGCAACTTGAGCATTTTTTCTTCTATCAATCTTGGTCTCAAAAGCTGAAAGTATAGGGCACGTAAAGCTTTTGGTTCCAAGCCACTGGTACGAAATTCCATGGCCGTGGTTGAGGGCTTGATTCCTGGCATTTTGACGGCAAAATAAGAAGAGCTTTGTTCCGTAGTGTAGTTTTTAGCGAAATTTTAGCTTAATGGTTGCTTCTCTAACCTTTTTTGCAACCCATTAGAGTCTATTTGTACTTACTATCACAAGTAAGTATAAACGTATAGTTACAATTTGCCAAAATCTGTAACTATTCTTGGTTTTGCTTTTTTTTGCCAAACAGTTTTTTGCTCCAAAAATCCTTTAGCATCTGACGGTCCTCGTCCTTTTTCTTTTGCAACCTCTGATTATACCGCCGCATACGAGAAAAGTATTCTTCATCCGTCTCATTTTTACGCCTTCTTTTTATATCAATTTCAGCCCCAAAGTACTCCTCACGCCCCATAAGTTCCTGATACATGCGAACAAAAAAAGCTGGATCCTCAAGGTAAAATTCTAATAACTCTTCAGCTACAGGAATATCTTCAAGATAAGGCGGGCAATCCAGATAAAAAGCCAAAGAATCTGGAAGAGCTCTGAACTTAGAGCGACCCCATTTCCTAAATTGTGGGTCACGATAAACTTGTTTAAGAAATTGACCTGCAATTGGAAGAGCTGTATTCGCACCCTGACCAGACCACATAGTCCTAAAATGTACTTGTGGGTTATCTGCTCCTACCCACGCACCAACCACTAAATCAGGGGTCATACTCATAAACCAACCATCTGACTGATTTTGGGTTGTTCCAGTTTTTGCACCAATAGCGTGTTCTAAACCAAATTCATAACGCAATCGACGAGCTGTACCTTCATCAACAACAGCTTGTAGCATATCTACCATCGCTACATTAACTTGTGGTTCAACCACCTGCTCAAAAGTTCTTGGGTCGGGCCTACGAAAAGAAACAATTACGTCTCCTGATGCCGTCTCAATTCTATCTAGATAATGCAATACTGGTTTTTTCCCATTATTAGCAAATGCGCCATAAACAGTAGCAAGTTCAAGTAATGAGCCATCCATTGCCCCCAGTCCAATAGCAGGGCCCTTCGGTATATCACCTTGAAAGCCCATGTTTTTCGCGAAAGCCCTTATGGTATCTATCCCTGTTTGCATCAACAACTCAACCGTAACCGTATTGACAGACTGACTCAATGCACCAGCCATAGAATAAAAACCAGCATATTCCCCATCAGAATTACGTGGTGACCAGTCTTCATATTCTGGATACACCCGCCTTGTGTTTTGAATATACTGACAAGGATCAATTCCACTTTCCAACGCCTGAGCATATACTAATGGTTTAAAGGTAGAACCTACCGGCCTGCGGGATTTCACATGATCATATTCAAAAAAGCGATGATCAATTCCACCCACCCAAGCGCGTACTATGCCGGATTTTGGCGCAATAGCGATCAACCCACCATGTACTATTTTTAAACTATGAATCACCGAGTCTTTCGAACTCATTATCACATCTGTAGAATCTGCATCCCAATTAAATATGGTCATGGCATGAGGCTCCTCAAACAACGCCAGAATATCTTCCTCCGATTTACCTTGCTTTTTCAGGTTTTGATACCTTTTACTGTTCTTAATCGCTTGATTGATCAAGTCCGCTCGCAACCATGGCTTACGTTTCGTGTAACTCCAATCTTTTTCAAAACGATCCTGTACCTGTATCATTTGGTCCCGCATAGCCTCTTCAGCATATGCCTGCAAACGAGAATCAATGGTGGTATAGATTTTCAGCCCATCTGTGTATAGGTTATAAGGCTTACCATTAGGGCGAGGATACTCCGCCAGTACCTGCTTTAGTTCCGGAATTAAATGCGCCCGGAAATAAGTTGCCAGCCCATCATCATAACCCACAGGTACCACGTCAACCGACACCGGAAGACTATACAATGAATCCGCAATCTGGTTATCCAGGTATCCATACCGAACCATTTGACTAAGCACCACATTACGACGGCTGGCAGCTCGGTCTGGATGATTTACAGGATTATAGTAACTATTCGCTTTGAGCATACCCACCAGAACGGCAGCCTCCTCCAATTTTAACTGATCTGCTGATTTATTGAAGAACCGCTGGGAGGCAACTTTGATTCCAAATATATTTTCACCAAATGGTACCGTATTCAAGTACAAGCGTAATAATTCCTCTTTCTCATACACTTTTTCTAACCGACGGGCTACAAATATTTCTCGTAGCTTATTCACCGGAATCGTTAATACCCCGTACTCATTACGCTTGAATACATTTTTTGCTAATTGCTGACTAATTGTACTTCCACCACCAGCAGAACGATCAGATAAAAGTATCGTTTTGATGGCTACCCTCAATAAGGCACGGGCATCAACCCCAGAATGCTCAAAAAATCGAGCATCCTCCGTAGCTACTAATGCGTTTACTAGAGAAATTGGGATTTCATCAAAATCTGCGTTAACGCGATTCTCAATATAATAACGACCCAAAAGCACATCATCCTCGCTGTATACCTCAGAAGCTATATTATTCTGAATTCCCCGAACATCACTATATGAGGGTAGAGGCCCAAAAGCACCCACATAAACCAACACTATAAAAACCCCAAAAAGAAGCATACTTATACCCCCCGCCCAAAGCCCAAATCGCAAAATTTTCAAGCGGTGCGTCCATATCCCTCGAAAACGTTCAATTTGACGTTGGCGCCAGGGCTGCAACTGTTCATATGCTGCCCTGATTCGCATACTAAAATATTTTCCATCAATCTTCATAGTATCGGGTAATTCAAAAGAAAATCCAATCTGTTAGCCTGACTTACTTCAAGCAAATATAACGCCGATTTCAAGTTCCCTATTTTAACTACAAAAAGAACGCCTGCAGATATTAGTTCCAAATGGGTAACGATATCTTACGATAGTCTGTTTGAAAAGAAAAGATGTACCACACAAAACGCTGTAAAAAAATAGGATGATAGCACTCCTCTTTCATAATCTAGAAAGAATATTTCCAATAGGTTTTCTTTTTGTGGAAAGTAACTGATAATGCTCCAGAAAGTCTTATTTAAAAAAAACAGCTGCCACGACCTATATCTTAGAATCCTGTTTAGTAATTTATTAGGTAAAATTATGTGCCAAAAGCATCTTATCCGAAGTCCTATATCGATAATCTGGCCGCAACATGACATCTTGGATCAAACTTTTAGGATAATCGATCGTTCTTCTAGAACAAAATTTTACATACTTAAATAATACCTTTAATAAAATAGGAAAATTCCCGAGCCAAAGAATCATTCGCTAGTATGAAAGAGATTAACACCATAATTGAGGTTTATGAGCAAAAAAAGCAAACAGAGGAACGCTGTGCGCTAGCTACCGTAATTCGAGTGGACGGCTCTAGTTATCGGCGTACTGGAGCACGAATGTTTGTAAGTGAAAGTGGTCAATGGGTAGGTGGAATTAGTGGTGGCTGTCTGGAGGGGGATGCCCTAAGGCGGGCTAAAATGGCAATCATGCAGGATAAACCTTCGGTGGTCACCTATGATACAACCGAAGATGATGCACATCAAATTGGCGTGGGCCTTGGCTGCAATGGTATTATCGATATTCTCATTACGCCTATTACTAGAGATGCTACCAACCACCCCATACAAGTGTTAGCTAAAGCTCGCAAGGAACGAAAACCCCAGGTTATCATTACCGTTGTGCACTCTTTACATCCTGAAATTGCTACTGGACAAGTGGTACTCTACGAAAATGATCATAAACTACTGGACCTTTTTCCCAAAGGAAAAGGTTTAGTAGAAGCAGTAGAAACCGTTTTTACTAGAAAAAAATCTAAGCTGACAGAGGTTGTACTGGGCGATCATTCCCTAGTCTGTTTTGTAGAATTCATCCCTCCACCAATACATCTAATCGTTCAAGGTGGAAACTATGACATTTACCCTTTGCTGAGACAAGCAAAAGAATTAGGATGGATTCTTACCGTTGTAGCAAATCCGAAAAAACTCGATCGCCTAGCTTTTGATCTCTCCCGCCAGATTATTCCTAGCAAAAGCGAAGAGTTACCTCTTATTGACGAATACACAGCTACTATTTTAATGGCACATGATTATGCAACAGACCTGCGCCACTTACATTCGATGCTAGACACGCATATTCCGTACATTGGCCTATTAGGCCCTCGTAAACGAACCCTAAAAATGTATGCTGACCTCATTAAATCTGATCGGCCACTAACTGTACATGATGAAAATCGGATTCACTCCCCTGTTGGTCTCGACATAGGTGCAACCAGCCCTGAGGAAATCGCCTTATCTATTCTTGCTGAAATTGTAACCTTTTTTAGCGGTCGTGTTGGTGGTCATTTAAAACATCGAGAAGGGCCAATCCACGAAAGAAGTTGATTTCGCCAAAGCACGTTTTGATGACCAACAGCTATTAAAACCACAACTTAAAGCTCCAAAAGCCTTGATTTTCTGATACTTACAAAACGAATGCTGTATAGTACTCAAATGCTTCTACTCATCTTAAAAGACAATACCCAGCAAAACAAAAGCTACTATATTTCTACTATTAAAAGACCTTTTGAAAGGATTAGGCACCTCCAATTAAAATCGCTCATGGGATTCACCTAAATCCCAAATAGCATGGTCAAGTCCATAATCACGGAATATTTGTTTAGCCTCCTTAAAGGTCCATTTACT
>JABSSK010000055.1:13737-18154 GCA_013214265.1 Saprospiraceae bacterium
GGATCCCATACCATCTTTGGGCAAATGCCCAAATCTTTTCAACTGGCTGTAAATCACCTTGTGGAATATTATGCTTACAACACCAATGCTCAACCTGTTCTACATTTTCAAAAACCAGCATTGTACTGCATGTATATATTACATTATCCCAAGCATTCTTCATCGGAATAGGAAAATGAATATGAAGGCCTTTTTCCTGTATGACGCCATTGATAATATTGATTTCTATTTGTGTGGCCTCGGCCCCAAGAGTAGTTATAATTTTTACATCATCTTTCAGTAGAGCAGCAATTCCTAATGAGCACCAAGCACAGTTACCCCACCATTCACCCGCTGATGATGTAACATAAAAGTTTGTTGGCGCCAGCGAAAAAGGATGAATAACCCAAACTTTAGCTTCACCAGGATGCAAAACAACACCATGATAATCCTGCAAGTCATACAGGCCGTTAACAATTGCTTCGGTGCTGGTTTTTAGGGTTTTGGCAAGAACGTCAACGGAAGGCGCATAGCCCTTTTTTATAATACCTTCAATGATGGCATGATGCAAGTTTGCGTGTGTTACCATTTCCCAACTATTTACTGAATCAAAAATATTCTTTAAAAGATGACTCCTCAGAAAAGAAATGCCCTATTTGGTAATTGGAATTAAATCACAAAACCAGAACCCTACTTTCATCTTATCGTCTGCTGAATTGGGCTTATCGTATCTGCGCAATACTTTTTCACCGAATTCAAATGGTATAGGCCTAGAAAAAATAGGCCCATCATAACAAAAGGTATGAAACTCTCCATTCTCTCCACAAGGATCAACATTGTCTGGTAAGTCCTCCATAAAGGACTCGTCAATATCCCTACCAACAAATGACTTACCCAATATCTCATCATGCGCGCATACAACCACAGCTTTAAAACCAAGATCAATAAACTCCCTAATCAGGGAATGGGTATCTCTTTGCCATAATGGAAAAAATAATTCCATCCCGAACGGAGCCAACTGCTGGACCCGATATGCTCTTAAATCTTCCAAAAAGATATCTCCAAAAGCACAAGCGTTATACCCTTCGGCATGCAATGCCGAAATACTACGATTCATTTGCTCCTCGTACAATTCCATGGAAGGTGTATCACTCAACTGAATTATTTCCAGTGGGATTCCTATCGATAGGGCTTGTTGTTCTAGTAAAGACCTCCTCACACCATGCATCGTCACTCGATCGTATTGACGATTGATACAAGTAACAAGCTTATCAATGATAATATCCTCTTTCTGCCTAAGATAATATAGCCCTAACGATGCGTCCTTCCCAGAACTCCAATTAAAGTATAACTTCATATCGATGCGTATTCCCTTTAGATACTAAGAACAACCTCAACCGAAGCACTTATAGTTAGAATAAATGCTGTAAGTTCTGTTTGAAAAAACGGGCACTGTAGTCCGCACTAGCCATTGAATTTTCTGTGTAGTTCCCCCCTTGCTCAATATAGAAGTAGGTAAGGCCTGAATGCCTTGGATCGGGCATAATATTTGCATAATCAATCGAACCATTACCCAACTCGGTATAATCTCTTGACACCTTATGCATGTCCTTGATATGCCACATTACCACTCGTCCTGGGTGCTGTTCTATAATTTCTCTAGGGGTCTGCTTGCCAGCGTGCATAACCCAGTACATATCGAGTTGAAGCTTAACTAAAGCTGGATCTGTTTCCTGAGTAATGATTTCATAACCACTAATACCATCCATTTCCACAAACTCAAAGCCATGGTTGTGATAAGCAAAGTCAAGACCAGCCTGAGTCACTCGTTCACCAATCTTATTGAGTTTGGAGGCTACTAATTTGAAACCTTCAATCGTATACCTTTCTGGATTGAGCCAAGGCCAAGTAATATATGGGCTTTCCATTATAAGTGCACCTTCAATACATTGGTCCGTAAATTGGAAAAGGTCATCATCTGACCTATCTAATAAGTCTGCAAATGGATAATGCCCGCTCGTAATCGTCAAGCCCAGATCATCTAGGATCGATTTGAATTCAGCAGTTTTAATACCATAATATGTACCCTTATCCGGATCGAATCCGTAGTGTTCAAAATCCTGATACCCCATAGCCTGTAACGCCTTGAGGGTAGCAATCGGATCTTTTCCCATTTCATCCCGAATAGAATACAACTGATACCCCATCTTAAACGAAGAAGGAGCCTCCATAGCATGGCATGAAAAAGGTACCACAGACAAAAGCCCCAAAGCCCCACTCCACTTTACGAAATCCCTACGATCCATATTAAACAAACTTTTAATCGTTAGAACATACCAAATAAGTATATCCTAAAAGATAATGGTATTCCCTGTGCATTTCGAAAAGAATTCGTATTTCAGCTTTTGAGTCCCGATTTGCCGAGTACAGGGGAAAAACAGAGACACAGTTTCTACCCTAATATATTCAGGGTAATCCGTCCATTCCGGTAGTATGGCGCCCCAATCTTTTCTTGCTTTTCTTATCTCCCCACAACGGCTTTCATATATTGACAGGTTAGCTGAGCAATTTTCAGAATCATTATCTGAATAATTTATCTAAAGGCAGTGGAATAGGAGTCCTTATTGATTACTTACACTTTAATGGCTAAGACCTGTGAATCAAACAACATCTTCCCTAATCGGCAACCTAAAAGGAGGCTATGTTGGAACCACAGACACATCGCTAATATTTACTTTCCTGACTACCCAAATAAGCTATAAACACCGAAACAGGGGAAAAACAGAAGAGGAAGATTACCATTCTAAGGTTTTTTGCCGCCTAGGCGTTTTTTCCCTATTTAGGTTAAAAGGAATCCGTATGATCTGCCCAGTTTTATGTCTAAAACAGTTTACCTATTGCATATAACAAGTGAAGACCTTCAACCTACTGTAGAAGCAATAGTTCCCTTCATTACATCTTTGTAATAAGAACCACCTTGAAACATTAAGCCTTCTTATATACTCTAATCCAGTCCACATACATTTTTTGTGGGAAAGGAGTGGATTCATCCGGTCGCCCAGCATACGTTCCACCAACAGCAATATTGAGAAGCAAAAAGAAACCGTGATGGAATTCATTACGCTCCTCAGTGGCTATGGAAGTAACCGCATATTGCTCCCCGTCTACCAACCATTTGATCGTTTGTTCATCCCATATTAACTCAAAAATGTGAAAATCGTCTGCAAATCTTCCTTCTTCTAGTTTGTATGCAGCAGCGCCCATCATGGTATGTTGATCATTCTCGTCTGCATAATGTAAGTTGGCTTCTACTACACCATCGTCCGTAGTTCCATAGAGCTCGAGAATATCGATTTCTCCAGAATGTGGCCATGGTGTATCGCCACCGTTTTCATCAATATTCGCTCCCAACATCCAGCAGGCTGGCCAGATACCTTTCCCATGTGGTAATTTTATGCGCGCCGCTATTTTACCATACTTCCATATTTGCTTACTCGCTGTATTCAAACGAGCGGAGGTGTATTGGTCTAATCCATGATGATCACTTTCGTGAATAGCTTTGATTACCAAGCAATCATCTTCGACATATGCGTTTTTATGGCTATCCGTGTATCGTTGCCATTCTTCATTAAAGTGGCCTGCTTTTAAAACCTGTAAGTTCCAGTTTTCCTGGTTAATTTCATCTCCATCAAACTCATCTGCCCAATCCAGTACCCAGTCTTGGCCTGGATTATAATTTTGGTTTTCTAATGGCTCCATAATTTTTTATTTTGATTCCGTTATCCTGTCCGTATCTCATCAGTTTAGATAAGACCCCCGGCACTAATCTGTCTTATCATTATCCACACTAATTATAAACATCAATTCTTATGACGCCTTGTTTCTAATTTGTGGCTTGTTGGTAATAAAGGTTCAGCTAACTCTCATCCAAGATGAACGGCTGTAAAAAATTTAATGCTATTGAAAATCACTTGTCCCCTAACCCAGGAATGATTACATCTTCTCCTAGAACGTAATGGCTAAACCATTGCCAGTTATGCCACAGTGCTGCTAAGCGTTCTTTAGGTTTAGAAATACCATGCCCAAATCCTTTATATACAACTAATTTAGCCGGAACATCATTGTCGCGCAGCCCCTGCACCAACTCGTAAGCATTAGCGATTGGAACACGCCGATCGAATTCACCATGTTGAATGAGGGTAGGGGTAGAAGCTTTATTTATAGTTGTCATAGGGGACGTCTTCGCATATATGTTGGGATCCTCCCAAGGTGTACTTTTGAGGTATTGTCGAGTAAAAGGATGAATGTCCGTATTAACATAATAAGTCATCCAGTTCGATATTCCCGCACCTACAGAAATTGCTGAAAAACGATTGGCTTTCATTTGTTTTTTTTGATCTTCGATTGCACAAGAACAATGATTTTTCCTTTTTGCAAT
>JABSSK010000550.1 GCA_013214265.1 Saprospiraceae bacterium
CCATATGTTATTGATGACCACAGAAATGGATCATTCAGGTACTTTTTAGATAAGTTCCAAAGGGTATCCCCTTTTTTTACTATGTATTCAATAGCTGATAAATCACATGAGATGAATAATGTAGTGAATATTATGGTGTTATTTAGTTTGTTCATGTGTATGTTTTTCTACACTCTTGTTGTGTGAGTTCATGCTTTTAAATTTTTATAACCAATGTTTATTAGGTCAACAATCGTTATTTAATCTATATATAATTGAATTTTTGCACTTATAAAACTTAGGGTGAACTAAAGGTTAACATATCTAAAGTTGTGTATGTTTTTATACACAGTTGCTATGGTACGCTTTAAAAAGATTAAGTAAAGTTATTTATATTTCTATGTGAAATGGATTGTGATACTTCAATACTAAGGTGTAGCCGCGCGCAGAAAATGTAAAATGAATTCACCTAAAATGTAAAATTATTTGAACACTATCATTCGGATAAAATGTAAATAATTCACTTAAATTGTAAAAAATGCAGAGGTATTAAATTTGGTGATTAATACCTCTTGAAGTAATCAAGCACTGCTATTGTCTTAGTCAAGAAATACCACAGGCTGACCACTTTGAAGACATTTTCACTCTTCCCAGTTTATGACTGGTTTTGTTTTTATCGCACGATTTCCTATTTGTGTATGCACGCTTTTTCTTGTGCCTTAAAAATAAAATTAGTATAGTCAAATACATATGAAAATGTGTCTAGATATAATAGGCTCATCAAACCAAAAACAAGGCGCATGCAAGCTTTTTTAGACAGCTAAAACTAAAATCAGTCTCTTAATTAATTGTTATTAAAATAAGTTAGTTAATTAATTAAGATATGTGTGCCGTGATCTAATCTGATAATCGTGCACGCCGTTTATACAAATGTTAGTTTGCAATCACAATATGGAGTATTAATTGAGCACTAAAGAAACACTAAAAAAGCTACATGAAAATGAACAGAGTTTATTTATTGTTCACTATTCCTGTCAGAACTTAAATGATAATAATGAAAACTACTCTCCAAGAATAACTTCTATAGCAGTTCTTCATGTTGGTAGTTCAACAATGCATAGCTTTTCTATTCATTTGATTGCAGAAGTAAATAAGATTCCTCGTGAAAATATTCACGACCATTATGATGACTTAGAAAAAGAGATGCTAGCTCAGTTTTTTGCGTTTCTTTCAGAAAATGATGGTGGTTTTTGGCTTCATTGGAATATGTCTAACATAAATTACGGCTTTGAAGCCTTAATTCATCGTTATAGAGTCTTATCGGGCATTGATGGGAAAAGAATCCCAGACTCCAAGAAATTCAATTTATCTTCATTAATATTGTCTGTTTACGGTAAAGAGTGTGTAGCACACCCTCGAATGGCAAGCTTTATGAAATTAAATGACGGTGAGCATCGGGATAATTTAGCAGGTAAAGAAGAAGTTGATGCTTTTGCTGCTAAAGAGTATGTGAAATTGCACAAGTCTACGATGTCAAAAGCCTATTGGTTTCAGCACATGTATTACCTTTTACAAAAAAATAAGGTAAATGTTCATAATAAAAATTGGGGTAACAAGGTTAATACTTTTATAGAGCGACCAACGGTTAAAGCTTTAGGTTTTGTTGCTGTGTTATTCTCGTTATTTCAGGCTGCTCAGTTTGGTTATTCATCGATCGAACTAGAAGAAAAAGCAGATAATACGACTCAAGAGCAAACTAACAAACCACTCAAGTAGGACTCATACGTTGGCTGTGTTTAGCTTCGCTATATATTATAGCCAACCATTACTCCCCTCTTAGTGGGGCGTTGGCTACGAGTATTATGAAATCACGCATCTCCGAATCCAAGCAAGTATTTGCATATGCGTTGAGGATCAGGTCTTGTCTTTTGCCCTTTAAGGCAAGATGCAAGACCCTGAAGGTTTGTGTTTAGTACTCAGTTAACAACCCCGTCATTAAGCATTAATATTGAAACAATGGTTTGAATTAAATTTTTGTATAGGCAACGTTGAAATTCAATAACGTCAAAAACGAACTTAACGCACTTATTTTGTCGCCACTATAATTCCCTGTTGAGGGTTATATTTTTTCACAATAAAGTAAAGCTACATTTTTAGATCTAGTTTCAGTACTTCCTGATGCTTCAAGTAATGCTTCGTCAATTGCATTGCATAACAAAGGTAATGTATCCAATGAATTTTCATGTTTATTACGTAATGCCTGTTCAAATTTTTCCGATAAACCAACATCTTGAAAAGTGATTGATAATGCCTTTGTCTCCGGAGCATTATCGGACAAGTTATAGCCTTGAACCTTTTCCAGTAAGCCATTTAAATCAGTGATGTTCATGTGCTTTAGCTGATTTAATTCACTCTTTACTTTTAAACGAATAGCGCTTGGTAAACGAGTTAACATTGAAAAGCGATCCAACCAAGAAAGGGGATATAAACTCAGGGCAATACGCTTTTCAACTGCAATATTATTTAACATCAACATTCACTTCTTTGATATTTAACCACTCATGAAATTCCAAAGTCATACTTTCTTTATCTTTGGTCGTTAATTTTTTCTTATTAAATAATAATAAATAACCCGCAACA
>JABSSK010000551.1 GCA_013214265.1 Saprospiraceae bacterium
CCAGATTGGTGATTAAAGGCATAGGAGGGGAGGAAAACGATGGATTGACCTGCGGTTCGCTGGGTAATCACATTGTTATAGGAGGCGAGGACCCAGTGCCGCTCAAACTGGTTTGGCTCTTCTTTTATTGGTTCATCCCAATAGGTGAGGGCCAATGGATTTCGAATGATGTGGAAATCGGACTGCTTAGCCAGGTTTTGGGCTATTTTATCCAAGCCTTCATGCAAAGTCTGGATAGCATCCTGCCAGAATCTGAGGAGTTGAGCAGGCCAGTATGATCGATTTGGTCGGTATGCAATACTGACCGGCAGTGTTTCGGCCAGCTAGTGATATGAACTGATCTAGATGGAATATGGGTTGCCGGTCACCACACCAATAATTTAAGTCATGTTCCCATAAATGGTTTTGGAAAACATGTTTGACCTTCCAACGGTGGGCGATGGGGCCCGCAATCCAATGAATGTTGTCAGGAGTGACATGAAAATGCTCAGCGAATAAGGTCTTTATCTCTTCTTCCGAAAGGTGTGGGTGGAGCTTTTGGGTGTTGACGATTTCATCTGCCCCCATGAGTACGAAATTTTCATCGGCCAGAATATTTCCTCCATCAAACTCAATACTGCCTTTTTTTGACGCTTTGATTTCCTCGTGCATGGTGGAGAGTACATCCGCTAAGCTACCGCTTCGTTCTTGTAGCTTTTCCAATAAGATTTTATTGGCTGGATTACGTTCTGAGACCAGGACTATCATGTGGTCTTGTGCCCATTCTCTAAATAAGATACTCGCACTTGGTTCTACCCAAATATTGACTTGGCTCAGACGCCAGTTCCGATTGGTTTCTAGCTCAGCAATGCGTCTTAGGCCCAACCTTTGTTCTTCCTCGGTTTGCACAGGAGTGTGGATGGTCAAACGGGGTAGGTGATCCAGTAGTTGACAGACAATTTGGAAGTAAATCTGATCTAAATAGCGCTCCTCTTTAGGGTCTTCGGCATTTCGTAAGGGAATAACGATATCTTGAATCTCCCCGGAGATCGAAGAGAGCGGCAGCCAGGTATTCAAGAATTCCATTGAACCTTCTTGCTCTGTCAAAAGGTACGCTCCATGCAACGTTTGATAGGGAGTTGGGATATCATCCGGGAGCTCAAAATCATTGGACTCCGAAGGGTGAATTCTGGGTTTGTTGAATGTAACCCTGGTTATGTCAGTAGTCATACGGGGAGAATATGATGTCAATAATAGTCGCATCCCCACCCTGGGTGAAGGAGGCTATACAGATTGATCATCATGGAAAACTCCTTTTTTAGCCGATTACAAACAAAGCAACTCTTTGACGTCCCTTTGGGTAATAGGCATTCCAGCTTGACGTAAAAATTCCTTTAACTGGTAGGTTTCTTAGTACTCAGTTACTTTCTGTGCATGACTGGTATGGGATGGGGCCCATGACGATTCAGTATGTATATGAGCATGAGGATTTCGGTCAATCAAGGTCAATAAGTAGCGGCTTAATAACCGGCTACCCAGTGGCCCGAGGTGTTGACCATCTGCAAATTCCTCAGCTTCGGCCAGTATGTAGTACCAGAGGGGAGCCTGATCAGGAACCGATGGATGTTGGAAAATGTCAAACTGCCTCGCAATCGATTTTCCATCCATGATGCCCATCTGGAGATCCTCTTTGATACTCTCCTGGACGAGTTGGTGAGTTGAGTACTTCGGATAAGGTTGATAGCCTGAATTAATATTCAGGTTATTGAGTTGGAATGTAGGACAATAGAGCCCATTTGTCTTTCCCGTCAACCAAAGATCCCATTGAATACTCCAGAAGGGCGGGAGTTTCTCATTGGTCTTTAATTT
Organism: Saprospiraceae bacterium; assembly: GCA_013214265.1. Taxonomy (GTDB): domain Bacteria; phylum Bacteroidota; class Bacteroidia; order Chitinophagales; family Saprospiraceae; genus DT-110. Next base: position 1,849 of record JABSSK010000551.1, read on the forward strand.
CAGGGAATCCTTTTTATTTCTATGCTTCGCTATGACTGGGGTATATAAGGGTATACACCCATGGTCACTCATCATTCGTATAAACTGGAGGGGTTCATTTAAACGGTATCTTTTCTTCTGCATACCGAGAAGAATCCGTAATAAGGGCGTTTTAAGTAGCACACCTAATGCTCCAGTCGGTTGGTACTCAGTAACATTATCCCTTTTCCAAGATCGGTAGTCAGCCCAAAGGGAATCAATTGGCTGCCCGCATACTCTAGGTAGCAAGTCATTTAGGATAATCCATTCGTAATGCCATTGCACGAGCTGTCTGGCCGAAGGCCTATCATTAGGATGACCAAGGTCTTTATCAAAGTTTCGCACGGTGTGATTATGAAACTTTAGAAAGCCCAAGGTGAACTGTGCCATGGGCACGCTGTAGATATTACGGATGTCCCCAACATTGGGGGCACCTTGTTCTTCTCTCGGTATATCGGGCTCCATGGGGTTTTCACCAAAGCCCAATTTGAATAAACCAACCTGCTGTGTCGGTTTATAGGGCGATCCATAGAGGGTTCGTAAATCTAGGTTCCGTAGGCTATAATCGTTCTGATCCAGTGAAATATTTCCGTATTCCGGAGACCAACTTAGATCATGTACAATCTGTTGTAAAAGCAGTGCGTAACCCGCTGGGATAGCACTTTCATTTCTCTTTTTCTTGGTGGCGTCTTTGGACCACCATTGTTCCATTTGCTTTTGTATAGACCAAACAGTATCGGGG
>JABSSK010000552.1 GCA_013214265.1 Saprospiraceae bacterium
GTATAATCATTAAATAAAAGTCCCTTGTTTAGCCTACTAATACCATATGTACTTCCAAATTCATCATAGAACGCTTCTACATTACACAATTCAGTTTGATGTGAAGGCATGTTTTTTCCTTTTTAATTCCTATTATCTGTAATTAATCGGTTAATCAATGATTAGTTACACATTACTACAAAGTATATTGCTTGTTATATTATTTAAACGTCCTAAAATCAAGAAATACTCTTTTGATTTGACAGCATGGTCACCTTCCTACCATCTACAAAGAAACGCCAAGAAGCATATATAAACATTATAATCTGACCGTAAGCAGCCCAAAAAACTGGGTCAGTATGCATTCTAAAGTAGAAATATAAACTCGGCATAACTCCAAAAAACAAGACTTTAATAATATAAGTTGTGAGGACATCAGCATTTGTATTTTTATTGCTTTTTACTATAGCCCTAGTAACAGCACCAAGTGACTGAGCAAATATAATAAAGCTTGCTACTGACCAATCAGTAGACATGATAATATCTTCCCATTGACCACTCTGTATTTTAATAAAACAAAGCATCGCAAAAGGAATCAGTATTAATGAATATGCGTTATAGAGTTCTCTCATCGACTATTCCAAATTCTCAAAAACTGCGATTTGTTCACATTCATCGTCTTCAATCACTTTAACATTTTTAATGATTGCATTTTTAATTATGAAATCTTTACCAGTTACATATTTTTCATATTCAACTGAAATTATGAGTGTATGGCGAGCAGTTACAGTTGAAAACTCACCATTTTGATATTGGATTAGCCAATCACAATCCTTATCAAAATTTGCACTGTAACTGTCACCAGTAACTATACTTTTTAAATCCCATTTAGACGTACCAAAATTACATGGTCTAATAACTTTAACTTTATCAGTTCCCTTGTATGGGATCTTTTTAGTTAACGTCATTTTTGATGCAGGTACTGTACTTCTAAACTTCGTATTAATTGATATAACATTCCCGTAATTACCTAACTCAACAGTTTCATCTTCAAATAAATATTCATTACCATTTGAAATTAACATTAGAATTTTAGCTAACTTGACAGGATCAATATAAGGCTTTACTAATTGATCACTTACTAATAATTCAGCTATTTTTTCTGATAGTCTTTTAGCTAAAACATAAACTTCATGAGGTTTAGTAATTTCAATTTCAGTATCAGTAAGAGCACTTACCTCATTCAATGCCACTGAATCAACCATATTTGTAAAATGCCCACCAATATAATTAAATACGCTAGTAACCTTTGAAATAATGGAACCATCTTCAACACCATTAAGTTTATAATGAAATGTAGCATCAGCATCAACGGAATTTATAACTAAACGATTAAACTCCTCAACTGCATTTATATAACAACCCATAGCAGTAAACAGCTCATGAATGTTATCTCGATCTTTCTGATTGTTAATCCTTATTCGGACAAACCCATCATCATTAGTCATCGTATTCGAATTTGTTGTCATGTAATTCTCAATCCACTGAGTTTTAATTAATTTATAGAAAACTTATGGTTAATAATTAGTTAACTATAAGTGATATTACTTTTAACTAACGTTCAAATGCAATAAATACAACGAAATGAATGGAATTTTAACGATAATAAGGATTTGAAAGATGATCAATACTAATAAGAATACAAAACAAGTTTCCTGTTTCGCAAGATGTAAAGTAAAGGTCACAAATCTTTTGAGCAATCACATAGGGTCAGCTGTTTAAAAAGACTTTACTCCTGTATTACTAAGCGGGGGATTATTTCAGTTCGAAAATAGCCTGTATTGTAACGGGAATGTTTAGTGACAAATCGTATAGGTGATCAATTAACCCCAACTTTGAATTTTAGTCATTATTTTTGCTATTTTTTTATAGTTACGCTCAATGATATGCGCCCTCACATAATTATATTTCCAATTCCAACGCCTCCCGACTCACTCAACACCTCTAAATACATCAACGATAACAAGCATAAATCACCCCAAACCAATCCCTCTTTGTGTGACATCACAAGCAGGGTTTTTCACAAAGACGTGGCGACTGCGTCTTTAACACGCACATTTAAAATGTGGGGTTTATAGGGGGGAGCGCTAGCGGGAAACATTCTAATATTATCGGAGCAGAGGCTCACTAGTACTAATATGCGGTGCAGCATATTCATTGGTGCTCGAACCCCAACTTCTAAAAAATGAATTTGAGTCTTCATATTTAGCTTGAATCTTTAATTGCGTCTAATAATTTATCATTATTTATTTTATTTTTAATGTGAACTAATCCTCTAATAAGTTTTGCTAACGATATTCTTTTTCCTGCTAGATCACTTAATTCATTAAGCCATATATCAATATTTGCTTTGTCATTAGGTGACAATCTTATGGGTATTGGTGAAGTACCTGTTGTGGTATTTCTTCTACTTGAAACAGTAGTTATTTTTTCTTTTTTTTCTTTATTTCTTCTGCTTAGTGCAGACTTAGTCGATAGTTTATTCATTATTTGTATAGCACCTTGTTATACATTTAATAATTCAAAAACTTCTTTTGCAAGGTCTTTGTAATCATTAATAGCG
>JABSSK010000553.1 GCA_013214265.1 Saprospiraceae bacterium
CCTCTTCGTCCTTCATCATAGATGCCACCACTGTAGGCGCGCAGGCTTGGGTCAATTTCCGCCTGATACCCATGGACTCTTCCTTTTTGATAATCAGCAAAGCTGTTGCTCCGGAATTGTACACCAGAATTGATGGGTGCATCTCCCCATACGTCAAATTCTAGAATAAAGTCATCATAGGATTGCTCGGTACAGAGAAACGTATTGGGTGTTTTTCGCTTTGTTATTCCCACAATAGCATTGTCTTCTACCTTGTAATTAGCCTTTCCATTGCGTTTTACCCAGCCGTCTAGGTTTTTACCGTTGAAAAGGTTGATCCAGCCATCATCCTGAGCCCATCCCACAGTGCCCAAGAAAACGATCAGCAAGAGCAATGAAAAACGCTTGGGTAACATTTTAATTTTCATTTGTTGTGATTTATTTTATTAATGGTTGCTACGACCCTACATTATGTTTAGCCCTGAAATAGGCTACGTCATTTTAGTAGGTGCCCATCCTGGTTGATATTCACGACTCCAGTACTTTTTCATTACTTTTTTGCTTAAGAAATGGCCTGTCTGTGGATCTATGTCTAAGGATTTATTACCTGTGCGATAAGAGATGTTAGCATAGTGGCAGAGATGCGTACTGATGGCGCCTTCCATAATAGAACAGTTCAAGGATTCTTTTCCACGGATGGCTTCCAGAAAGTTTCTGATATGGCGATCCGTAAGGCTACCACCGCCGCCAAGGGCGGTACCTGATTCACTACCGCCCATACGTTCGCGTGTCAATTCTCCATCGCGGTCGTAGAGGCGCTAGCCGTTGCGGTCAACATATACACTACCTTCAGAACCATAGATGATGGTTCCGCGACCGGCCCCATAGGTGGAATGTCCGGATCTGCTTTTGCCATCCCATTTTATGGTTTTATCACATGGGAATACCATTGTAGCGGCCAATGGGTCATACAAAGTCCAGGCATCATCTTTGAAATGATACTTACCCGCATTTACATACACGCGTTGTGGGTAAGTTACCTGTAGTGCCCAGCGTCCGATATCTAATTCATGGGTGGCATTATTTCCGGTTTCAGCGGTTCCCCAGCGCCAGAACCAATGCCAGTTATAATCACCTACAATATCGATAAAATCAGTTCGTGGGGCTGGTCCCTGGAAAAGATCCCAGTCGAGATAACTGGGAGGGGGTATAATATTTGCTTTCGGCAGGCGCCCCCGTCGATTGGAGTAAAAGGCAGTAGCCTGATAAGCTTCGCCAATAATACCATCGTGAATATCTTTAATGATCTCAATCGACTCCGGAGACGACCTTTGCTGGGCTCCCATTTGTACCACTAGGCCAGTTTTCTTTTGCCAATCCATGAGCAGTTCATCTTCGTAAGGATTGTGGCTACAGGGCTTTTCGACATAAACATGTTTTCCGGCCTGCATAGACATAATGGACCCCACAGCGTGCCAGTGGTCAGGCGTGGCATGAAAAACTGCGTCGACATCTGGTTGTGCAAAAATGATCCGCATATCTTTTTCTTGCTTAGGAGCAATACCCATTTTGGCTTTTACTTGCAAAGCGCCTTTCTTTTGCCGACGAGCATCTACATCGGAAACATAGGTAATGTCAACGGAACCTTTCTGGGCAGCAAGTCCAGCCAGTAATCCGGGGAATCGGCGGTAACAGCCAAGAATAGCACAGCGAATTCGGTCGTTGGCACCTACTATACGGGCATAACTACGTGCCGTTATTGGGGAGGTAGCTATTGTGTAAGCAGCTACTCCCGCCGCAGTTGTTTTGATAAATTTTCTTCTTTTCATAGTCTCTGTTTTCTGATGGTATCGTTGGTTTTGGTTTGATGAATTGCGATACTTTTAAAAAAAGAATAGTCAGGTGAATAATGTATTCGATTAATCGAACAAACTACAAGCCACCTATTGGTATTTTGGATGCAGGCTGTAAAAGCTCCTCTTTACTCTTTCTCCATAAAGTGATGTTTTTGTGCGGAATGCTCGTCTAGCTTTGCTCTTAGCGGCTCCAAATGACGAGATATTATTTCCGGATTGAGTTCGTCAAGTGGGATGGGGGCCTGCTCCTTAGGGTCATCAAGATAGCGATACAAGCGACCATCGCTATATAGTTTGTACGTTTTATCCTGAGCGTACATTTGGGGTGTAAATTTACCGGTTCGAGGACGATACGAACAAAAGATAGTTGACCTAGGAGCGGGTTGATTCTGGCCGGTGAGGTTTTGCCAAAATGAGAATCCATCCAATTCATTGTCAGACGGTTGCTGGATATCGGCTATCGATAATAGGGTAGGAAGAATATCTGTAAAGTCAACCAAGTTTTCGTACAATTGACCAGGCTTAATCCGGCCTGGTGCATAAGCGATCATGGGCACGTGCGTACCCGCATCGGTGGTGTAGCCTTTGTGGCCTTTAATTTGTTGCCCCTGAAAGTGGGACACTACTTTTCGGTCGGTACCATTATCCCCAGTGAATAATAGTACAGTATTATTGGCAATACCTAACTCGTTGAGGTGGTCAACAATTCTACCCACCTGATAATCCATATTGGCAACCAGATTCCTGAAATAGGTCGTATCGT
>JABSSK010000554.1 GCA_013214265.1 Saprospiraceae bacterium
AAGGGCAAATCTGCTCTCTCTATTACTGAAGTAATTTATTTTTCTTGAACCTCCATTTCTTCTTATTTAATTATGACTTTTAATCTGAGGAGACTCGATTCTCTTACTTATGATGAAGCTTAACCTCTCTTAGAAGGTTACATTGAGGGGGCCATTGAAACTTTTTTGAATTTTAACGACACGAAAATTGTATATAAAATTATCCCCGATTTCCCTGATTTTCAACTTCCTAGTAAAGGTCTAACAACTTCCGACCAAATAACCATCTTCCATTTGAATTAAACGATCAGCAATATCTAAAATTCGGCTGTCGTGAGTAACTATAAGGATAGAACATCCTTGTTTTTTAACTAATTTCTGCATTAACTCAACAACAGCTCGACCACTGTTTTTGTCCAAAGAGGCAGTGGGTTCATCAGCAAGGACAAGTTTAGGTTCAGTCACCAAAGCACGAGCGATAGCAACACGTTGTTTTTGACCTCCAGAAAGATTCTCTGGATAATAATTCAGGCGTTCACCTAACCCGATTGAGTGAAGAATAGACACTGATTTTTCGTAGACTTGTTGTGGTGTCAGATTATCATCTAATTCCAAAGACATACTGACATTTTGTCTAGCTGTTAAAAACTGCAACAGATTATAGGATTGAAAAATATAACCAATTTTCCGACGAATATGTCTTAGTTGTTTTTCATTTGCGCCAAATAATTCAGACCCTAAAAAGTTGATGCTTCCTGATTGAACTGCCCGTAGTCCTCCAATCAAAGTAAGTAGTGTTGTTTTTCCTGAACCAGATTGACCCTCCATGATAACAATTTCCCCTGGAAAAATTTTGAGATTAATATCAAACAATGTTTGTTTTCTCAGTTCTCCTTCACCAAAATAATGATTAAGATTTTTAATATCAATAACTAAAGATTGATTGTTAGTTTTAAGCATTTAACCCTCTTATAATACACTACCTAAAGCAGAAAACCTAAAATATATCGGCTGGATCAGCATCTTGTAGTTTCCGAATTGCAATCATTCCAGAAATAAAGCACATTACAAGAGTTAGAATCAACACAAAAGCACCTCGTTCTACTGTCATAAATATAGGCAAGAAAGTAGCGCCTCTAGTCAAGTCATAAAGAAGCACAGATAGAAGATAACCAGGGATATAGCCTAAAAAAGCTAAAATCAACGCTTCTTGAAAAACTAACTTGAGCAGAAACAAATGAGAATATCCCATTGCTTTGAGAGTAGCGTATTCACTTAAGTGATCAAAAACGTCAGCATAAAGAATTTGATAAACAATCACTGCTCCTACAATAAAACCCATAATTACTCCAATCCCAAAAATAACTCCAATAGGACTACTTTCAGCCCAGTATTGAGTCTCTAAATTAATAAAATCTTTTTTAGTTATAATTTTGATATCATCAGGTAGTTCTTTTCTCAATAATGATAAAATTTCCTGCGGATCATATCTCGGATCAATATTAATTAGTCCGACATCAATATCATCAGGATGACGTCCAGAAATTTTAAAAAAAGTTAAGTCACTGGTAATCAGGTTGGCATCAGCCGAAAATGAGGGTCCCATTGTAAAAAAACCTCCCAATTTAACCCTTCTTTTATCCACCTCTGTGACAATATTATTATCTTCTTGAAACTTATTTAACATATATTGTGTCCCCCATTCTGGGCGAGAAGTTCTATCAAATAAAACTACATCAGCTTGTTTTAATTTATGCTGTTGTCCATAAACTTCTGACAAATCCAAAACATTTCTATTAGGATCAAAGGCGTAAGTTAAAATAGGATAGTATTGTTTTGTTTGAGGATTTTTCCAAGATAAAATACTAACATAAATAGAATTAACTGATTCAACTTCCTCAAAATTAAGTGCTTGGTAAAGGAGTGGACGAGGAAAGCTTTCCATGTAGTAAATCCCAATCGTTTGCGAGCTTAACATTACAAGATCAGCTTTAATACTACGATGAAATATGGTGTTACAATCATAAAGCCCTTCTTGAAATCCCAATTGCATAAACATAAGAATATCAGCAAAAGCAATTCCAATCAAAGCAACAAGTAAACGAGTTTTCGCTTTTGTTAGTTGTAACCAAGCAAGAGGTATTTTTCGAAATAACTTTTTGATCATTTTACAGATGAATATTAACCTGAACTTGTAAATTAGTGAATCTAGTGACTTTTGCATTATCTTGCGGATCAATACGAATTTTAACTTCTTGCACTCTAACATCTACATCACTAGCAGGATCAGTATCAAGTACATCTCGCTTGCCAATCTTCCAACCAACGTCCTCAACGGTTCCTCTGAGAGTATCATTTAAATTACTAAATTGGGCAATAATAGTTGCTTTTTGACCAGGTTTTACTTTTCCAATATCAGTTTCATACACCTCTGCAATAGCATACATTTGTCCTGTTTGTCCTAATTCCACAATGCCATTAGAGCTAACAAGTTCGCCTGGGTAAGTATGAATCTTGAGAATTCGTCCCTCTTTGAAAGTTCTTACAGAAGCTAAGTCTAGTTCTGCTTGTTGTTTCTCTACAGTTGCCAATGCTTGTTGAAGTT
>JABSSK010000555.1 GCA_013214265.1 Saprospiraceae bacterium
GGGCACGCAGCGCATTCGCTGTTCGGCATACTTCTTCGTATAATTGCTGATACGTAAAGGATCGTACTGCATCCTCGGGGTTGTTGGGCTCCCAAAGGATAGCAATCTGATTGGCTCTTGTCGGCAGATGTCGATCCAAGCAGTTTTCAGTAATATTTAATTTCCCTCCTTTGAACCATTTTACATCAGGACCTTTGAAGTCCCAATCCAGGAGGGTGTCCCATTTCCTTTTCCAAGTGAATGTTTCGGCCTGTTCGGCCCAGAATCCTTCTGGGTCATTTACGCTGCGTTGGTAAACCGATTTGTATTCGTCAAAAGATTTAATCTGAAGCGTCATTTTTTCCTCTTAATTATGCTGAAGTGTATAGATGTTGAGATGGGCAAATAAACATGGCAAGCCATCTATATTGGTTTTTCCATAAGGAATAAAGTCCGATAGTGTGACCACGACCTGTTAGCTAATAGGCAGCAGGTATTCCCTAAAATTTGTAAGCAAAGAATGATTACGAGTTTGTGCACGAGATATATGGCAATGAATTGTTTCCATTTTACCGCTTCATCGCCTCTATTCTTCTTTTAATGTGTGCAAATTAATTAAACTCAATGATACAAAAATTACGCTATTAATTTGAAAACACAAATGATTGTTGCTGTACTTGATAATGGCAACACAAATATTTTATAAGGTAGATAAATAGCTGAAAAATAATCGGTATGGTATTAGCGCAATCCTAACCCAAGTGATCACTACGAAAAGAAGAATATCCAGGAGTATATATGGTGAATAGATCATCGCCTTACAAGATATGCACCATATAGAAAAGCCCAACAAGTAATGGGAAAAGGGATACGAAAACCCTTTTTTTGATTTTCGTTGGTATTATCAGTACACAATCAGAAATTGGAAAAACAAAACGAATGACAATCATCAAAGTCATCCGTTCTGTTTTTTAATAGCTTGGCGTATTCGAATGCGGGTTCACCTACAGCTTTTTCAGCTGCTGGTTTAATGCATTTGGGCCGAGTTAGCACCGCGAGGAACACGGATGCTGTCCACCATTTTTTGTACATCATCCGGGGGAGGAGGAGTTAAATGACTGATTGTTATCGATACCGCAAAGTTAAGTAACATACCAAGCGTTCCGATGCCCTCCGGAGAGATACCAAACCAGTATTGGTCTGGTGTTCCTCCACCGTATTTGAAGTACAAAATATAGGTTGCCGTGAATAGTAACCCTGCAACCATACCGGATATAGCACCCTGCATATTCATGCGTTTCGAGAAAATACCCATCACGATGGCAGGAAAAAAGGATGCGGCAGCCAATCCAAAAGCAAAGGCAACAACCTGAGCAACGAATCCAGGAGGATTAATACCAAAATATCCAGCAATAACTACAGCTACGGTTATCGCCAGACGGGCAGCCCTCAATTCTTTCTTTTCTGTTATTTCAGGACGTAACCAATTTTTAAGTAAGTCATGGGAAATGGATGAAGAGATGACCAATAACAGGCCAGCAGCAGTGGATAGAGCGGCTGCGAGACCTCCTGCAACGACCAGGGCAACGACCCAGGCGGGTAAGTTGGCAATTTCCGGGTTTGCTAAAACCATAATATCTCGGTCAATAGTGAGTTCATTTCCTTTCCATCCTTTACTGGTGGCTACGGATTCGACGAATGCAGTATTCGCGTCATTATAATATTGGATCCTACCATCTCCATTTTTGTCTTCAAACGAAAGTAGTCCCGTTGTTTCCCAACTTTTAAACCAAGAAGGTACTTGCGCATATTCGGTGTCATTTACGGTATTAATCATATTGGTACGAGCAAAGGCTGCAATGGCTGGGGCAGTCGTATAGAGCAATGCTATAAAGATTAAAGCCCATCCGGCAGAAACACGTGCATCGGATACTTTAGGTACAGTGAAAAAACGAACAATAACGTGTGGCAAACCAGCTGTGCCGAGCATGAGGGCTGCCGTCACAAAAAATAGATCAACCCTCCCTTTATGCGAAGTCGTATATTCTTGGAACCCTAAATCAACCGATAATTGATTTAGCTTAACTAACAGTGGAGTTCCGTCACTCAGGTTACCTCCCAGTCCAATTTGTGGGATCGGATTACCAACCATCAGTATGGAAATAAAAACAGCAGGCACCATAAATGCAAATATCAAAACACAATACTGAGCTACTTGGGTATAGGTAATTCCTTTCATACCACCCAAAACAGCATAGAATAGTACAATGACAACACCAATTATGACACCCCATTCGAATGGGACTTCTAGAAATCTGGAAAACGCTAGACCCACTCCTTTCATTTGCCCAACGACGTAAGTGAAAGAAACGAACAAAGCACAAATAACTGCTACGATACGGGCGGTTTGGGAATAATAGCGTTCCCCAATAAAATCAGGAACCGTAAATTTCCCAAATTTACGTAAGTATGGAGCTAATAGGAGCGCAAGCAGGACATACCCTCCAGTCCAACCCATAAGATATTGCGAGCCTTGATAGCCCATAAAGGAAATAAGACCCGCCATCGAAATAAAGGAAGCTGCTGACATC
>JABSSK010000556.1 GCA_013214265.1 Saprospiraceae bacterium
AAACAGGGGCAATTATAAGTCACGATGAAACAACACCATCAGACCCTGAGCTTCGAAAAACCCTAGATGGCCTGCTATAGCCAGACTAAATAATCCAATCAGGAATTTTGGTAAATATTTGCCAAAGTTCCTGATTGATGGTATTAAGCAAAAGTACTATTTCTCTTCTTTTTCCAGAAAGCCTTCCTCAACCATAGCTTTATGAATAAGCTTCGCGTATTTCTTACTAAAACGCTCTAGATCACTAGGGTTATAAGAAACGGATTGAACTGAATACAATAATTCTTCCGATTCAGCATCATACAGATTTCCCTCTATGTAGTATTTACGATCTGTTGTATAATAGCCCGCATTATATACGACATTCATGTTTCGCGTATAATAGCGCCAAAAGCCTCCGTACCAATTGTAGGAAGGGTATGGGATGTAGGGGCCAGTACCTGGAACATAGCGCTCTTGGGCCTCCTCTTTCAGTAACGCAACAGAGAAAATAGCATCTACTCCCATAGCCCTCACCTTCTCAAGTATCATTTCCTTTGAGTCTTCCATCTTTTCTTTAAACTCTGGCGGAAAAACATCAATACTCTTTACTGCCTCATAACCATTATCTGTAGCTACGGTTGCTAGATCAGCCTCGATAATTGCTCTAGCTGATGCATTATCCGTAATCGCAGCAATCATTACCTTCTTATAACTCTGAGTCTTTTCTGGTAGCGGGTCTTTTTTCCATGACCCTATTACATTCTGGGAAGTTGAACACCCTACCATCAAGGAAAGCATGATAAAAACACTCGCTGCATTTAAAATTTTGTTACAGTGCATAATTACATTATTTAATTTTTATATATGTAGTAAAATACAAATTATACAATAAATGATTAATGGCTCAGTTCATTAGTAAAGTTAGTTATTGATAACTTTACTTAAGTTATAAATCTCAAAATCTAGAAGCTTGCCCTTTATTTATTGCTAGTAAATGTACAGGACTTTTGCATAGAAAAACATGTCCAAACGAGTATTGCTTGCAAAATGTTACATTGCAAATCCGATAGGCGCTATAGAGCATACAAAGTTCAGTGTCCTATTCGTTTGTATATGCAAAAGATGGAAGCCTCATAATCGCCCTAGTTTAACATAAAATCGATAACGCCCCATCAAGCAAACCATGCTAGCCCTCAGCATCAACTCATTGTTGACTTTCAAATAAATTTCAGCTTCTGAGCTGTAGAGCTGAAGCTTTATTCGCTATTACTCTAATTTGACTATTATTGAAACCTCTATTCTTGACCATCAAGGGATGTGGTCTACCACCAGCATAAGGAAGTAACCATTGCAAGAGTACTCTGATCGGAAATTAGTACATTAAAAAGCGTTCTATGCTTTGCTATTTTGATATCAAAGCGAATCAATACGTAAAATGATTTCGGGTTTAACTAAAAATTTAAGTTATGAAAAACACGCTAGCTCTATTATTATTGACCACATTCGTGGCTGTCAGTTGTGACATGCCTACAAAAGAATCAACCCAAGAGCACGTTTATTGGGTAAACAGTTATAAGCAACCTTGCACTGACGGTGGCGAAACAACTTGCCTACTGATCGTCAAAGGTACGGATAGCCTAGACATGTCAACAGCCGAATGGCAACCATTATCCGCTTCTATTGAAGGTTTTGATTACGAGCCTGGCCATATTCACAAGCTCCTTGTCAACGAAACGGAGGTTACCGAAGACTCTTCAACTACTAAAACATATAGTCTAATTGAAGTTATGGAAAAAAATATAGATGCTAGACTAAGGGTAAATGACATATGGGTATTAGAAGCATTAAATGGTGAAGCGTACGTTGCCGCTGAAGGCCAAGAGCCGCCCACGCTGGAAATACAGGTCGCTGCCGGTCGCGTGATGGGCAACGATGGATGCAATAACTTCAGAGGAACGTTTACCACCTTAACGGATACAGAACTAGCCTTTGGCCCATTAATGACTACGCGAAAAGCATGTCCGGATATGGAAACGCCCAAAATGGTAGAAGATGCTCTAAATCAAGTCGCCTCTTATACCGTGGAGTCGCTGTCGCTTAAATTGTACAATGCTGATGGTAACGAAGTACTTTCTTATAAAAAGGTGGACTAGCCATTACTTGAATTGGCCTTAAGAAACTACATTAAAAAAGGAATTGATCGGTATAATCAATCCTTACCCCATTGAAAACTTGTTTTCTACACCGGAGAAAGGCTTAGAAAACAATACGATCCACTTTGCAACCAAAAGATAAAAAATAAAGAGGAGACCCGGTGATGTTGTATGGGTCTCCTCATTTCTTTGTCCTCAACCGTATAAAAGTACCCCAATGCTTGTCGTTAAGAACATACATCTGTAATCCTATGCTTAAGTCTAAACTCTTTGTCCCCGATGCAGCCTATCGAAACCAACCAAAGAGAAATTACATAAAAGCATCAGCCACTAGCTTTTCTAATCATTCTGATCCACTACTTAGATGATGAAAAAACAGGCGCTTCCAATTGGTTTTTGAATCAATGGGAAATGCTATTGGACCTGATG
>JABSSK010000557.1 GCA_013214265.1 Saprospiraceae bacterium
GAATAATCTACCTCCAATGACTTTTAAATGGGAGAATTTTGTACAATAAACTTGGTAACAATTATGGGAAGCTTACAGTGCCATTGCCATCATTTGTCTTTAGATTCTGTCAATAAGATTGCTAAGTATTTCGGATTGACGATTGACCAGCTCATCAACTTTGATGGTAATATGCCTGATGAAGTAACTGTAGAAGATAAAAGTCTATTAGAAAAAGTAAAGCTAATCGCTCGACTCGAAGAAGAAGAAAAATCTATGGTCTTTAAAATGATTGATACTTTCCTTACCAAAAAGAAATTCAAGGATTTCTTTCAGAACAATATCGAGGCTCTATAAAGTAAAAAAGCCCCATCTTTTGTAGATGAGGCTCTGAATCATATTCATTCTTCTTCACTTGAATTGTATTCCCTTAAAAGGCGGTTGCATTTTTTAATGTTTTCTCTTTCTTCCAAATCATCATAATGGAAGTTCACAAAATTTAATACTAATTGATATTCTGAATCAGTCGTGATTTTTTCTTCGTCTAATATTTCTAATACTTGTCCTTTGCTTTTGGAAGTTAGACCTTGAACTATGTCGTCAACGTTTTCTGAAACACCAGAAGTAATACCAGAAGCCCACTCTGCAAGATCCTTGACTATTCTTTCAAGCCCTTTCTTACTTCCTTTTGCAAAAGTAGCTTCAATTACTTTCAAATATTCGTCCATCATATCTCCTCCTCCTTTTACTCTTATAAAATCCACAAGAGATATACACTTATCTTTAAGTATCTTTAATTCTTCATTCATATATTTAAACTTTAGTAGCCAGTATAAGGATAAAGAGGTCCAAAATATAAGTTTGACGCATTGTGATAAAGTCTTCCTAATGGATTAAGTTTACCTACTCCTCTGATTCTGTTCCCTGATGTCCCACCTTCCGACTGAGCACGACCATTTAAGTCTATCAACTGTTGTTCTCTACCTCTAATAGCTGGGTAACCTTGTGCCCCTTGGACGGCTCGATCTAATGTCGGAAGAGCAAAACCCTCACCTCGTTTGTGATGATACATATACCGTGCAAGCATAATTGAATACGGATCTCCAAATCCACTTGACCTTCCAGAATATACTTGCCCAGTTGATGGATTGGTTAAATTATATGTAACGTATGTTCTCTGCGTTAATTCATACGTTGCCGCTCCTGCTAAAATCACAGGAATGGCTATATCATCAACAACCCCAACTACAGTAGCATCATCAGCTAAAAGCACACCAGAAGTGACAAGGGCAGCTGCCATCACGTGGCTTTGATCAACAGATTCAAGAGAGGATTTTGAGATGGTTGATACAACTTCATTTTGATTATGGACGATAAAATCATTTGTACCTTCCATTATGTATTCTGCACCTATATTCAAGTGCCCATCAAGGTCATCACTTCCTTCTTGCCAATGTACTTCGCCCGTTTCATTGTTGCGATACCAATCTCTTCCATCTGGATCAATATTGTTGATCGGGTTATTCGCCACAAAGTGGTATGGCGTCATATAATTATTATTCGGTGAGTCCGCCAGTGGATCGACAGCATTCCATCTCCCAATCACCGCATCATACCACCGTGCCCTATAATTTGACGCTAGCATGCACGTAGTGGCACAGCAGGGAAGTTACTAGTGATTAATTATTCACAGCTTATGAAAAGCTCTTTTTTAAGGCTTTTTTCAATCTTATTCATTTCGTAATCTATCACCACAACTTTCCTTCCTTTCAAATCAATTTTTCTTTTAAAGTCCTCTGCTTCCATTATTTTTTCACTAACCAGTAACTCCAACGATGGTATCTCAATAAGATATAAACTTGTGTAACCAACTGTGGAAGCGTAAACTTCAAAAGTTACCATATTATCATCTACTGATAATAATTTTACATCATCCTCATAAATAGAGGGAATCGGATATACCCTAATCATTTGATTTTTCTCAAAAATAAAAATCAAATTTAATATAGGATCTGTAATCATCTGACTCTTTATACCTGATGCTTCTATTTTAGTTAAACCAACAATTTTATTCTCAGATATATTCTTAATTGTCTGTTCAAGTATCTCTGAAGATTTAACTACATGATCTGTCTCTAAACAACTCAACAGATTTTGCACAAAAGAAACTGAATCTATTTGATGTGTCGTATCTTGGTTTATTTTTGAAATACTTGTTTGTTGATCATAAAAGGATGACTTTGGGCCAGTATTTTCCTCCAGATTTAAATTTCCACATCCTAAAAAAAAAAAAACAATAATACCATTAGAACATTCATTCTTGATGATTTTGTAATAGTGAATATAGGAAGTTCAATAAATCTCGTCCTTGAATCTGCTGATCCCCAGAAGTATTTCCAACAGGCTGGAAGGTAACTCCTTCACTGGTGAATTTCACAACGCTTGTTAGAGTTTGATTAGTATTAGGATTTGCACTAAAAAATTGAACTCCATTATAAGCTAGATTCGGATTTAATAAACTGTTTCTTGATGGATAATTGCCACCTGCTCTTAAACCTGTGCTTAATTCAAAGTGTA
>JABSSK010000558.1 GCA_013214265.1 Saprospiraceae bacterium
CGCCTTATCGAGATCAAATTCTTACTGAAGATGCCACGGTCATTCAAAAACTTGATCAGGCAGGTGCCGTTTTGGTTGCCAAACTTACTTTGGGTGCCTTAGCGTGGGGTGATGTATGGTTTGGAGGTCGGACTCGTAACCCATGGAATCCAGACAGTGGATCCAGTGGTAGTTCGGGTGGCTCGGGAGCCGCTGTTTCTGCTGGTCTAATCCCATTTGCTATTGGAACAGAAACTCTAGGATCCATTGTTTCACCCTCAACTGTATGTGGTGTAACAGGGTTGCGCCCTACTTTCGGGCAGGTTTCCAGACATGGAGCGATGGCATTAAGTTGGACAATGGATAAAATTGGCCCTATGGCTAGATCAGCTGAAGATTGTGCTATCGTCTTTAATGCTATACGAGGTACGGATGGCAAGGACTTTCACATGTACGATGCACCCTTTAAGTATGACTTCAAACAAGATATAAGTAGTATTAAAGTTGGTTATCTGGCATCTGCTTTTGATCGTTCCTATCCATTCAAGAACCAAGATAGTGTTAGCCTCAAAACACTGGAGAACATTGGTATCGAATTAATTCCTATTACTTTACCCGATATGCCAGAGCTTGGCATCATTCTTTCGGCAGAAGCTGCTGCTGCATTTGATAAACTTACGCGTAGCAATCGCGATGATGAACTAGTACGTCAAATTCGAAGAGCGTGGCCAAATACATTTCGGGCAGCCCGTTTTATACCAGCGGTTGAATATATACAAGCTAATCGGTTACGAACCCAACTTTGCATAGATATGCAAGAGGTATTCGAACAAGTAGATATGTACGTCAATCCTTCCTGGAACAGTTCAAGTTTAGGGATTACGAATCATACGGGACATCCTTGTGTAGTTGTCCCAAATGGGTTTCGTGAAAATGGTTTACCAACAAGCATAACTTTTACGGGAAAATTATTTGACGAAGGGACTATTTTAAGAGTAGCTCAAGCATTTCAAGAAGCTACCACTTGGAATAATCAACATCCTCCTCTGGTAACAACAACAGAATAGAAATATCGGTCCGACTTCGATAAACAAGTGAAATGATACAATAGAAGCAGATAAGATGACACCTTATCTGCTTTACTTTATGTTCTCTTCTCTTGCCAGACAAATTGATTAGCTAAGGCATTACTTATATGTAGCTAAATGATTGATCCTAAAAGTAAAACAACACGCTGGTTCCATTAAATAATCAGATAGTCTTTTTGAATGTCACGCATGTTCCTCGCTTTAAACCTTAATCCTTGATAGTTATTGGAATACCTATTATCAAATCCATAAAAAAGGATCAAAGGGGAAGAAATAATATGTAAAAGATACTGACGTACTGATTATTGAGAAAAATATATGCCTGTAATTCCGTATTACTACTTTTTTTCTGGTATATTTGTTGTTCAAACAGTGTTTTACCTCTCTCTTACCTATGTAAACACTATCACGGGACACTATTTTCAGCGAATCTAACTCACCTTTTAGCATTCAAGCACACTTAAGTCTAAGGATTAAGTAGTTACTAGAAATATTACATATCGTATTATTAACCGAACGGTTTGGCTACTTCAAACCGAGCACTACAACGAGTAATGAAAAAAATGGTACCCCCGAATAACAGCTCTTCGTGGCTATTCTTATGGATTGGAATTCATAAAATCAATCCTTATAGATTCTATTCATTAGGAATTATTTGTTTGCTTGCTGTCTTTATCTTACGCTGGCAATCATCACCATTTTTTCAGGATAACTTTTCGCGGAAGGTCAGCCAATCTGCTTTTCTGGCATCCAACGCTTATCCCATAGCTACGCTGACTGATCCTGTGTTTTCATTAACAGATACAGACGGTACGCTTATTCTAAATGGAGACGACTCACCATCTACGGATGAAAGTACGGACTTTGGTATTGTAAATATTGATGGCGGTACCGAAAGCCAAACATTTACCATCATAAATAATGGAGGATCCACCCTCACGCTTACTGGAACGCCTAACATTCAAATTTCGGGCTCTAGCGCATTTTCTGTTACCGAGCAGCCTGGAAGTAATATTATTTCAGAAAGTGGTGGTACTGACCATTTCACCATCACTTTTAACCCTGATAATAATGTATGTGGCCCGCAAAATGCAGTTGTATCCATAGCCAACAATGATACAGATCAAGACCCATTTACTTTCCATATCAGCGGTGAATCCAATGACAATGTAATCCCCAGTGCATCATGCAGAAACATAACTACTTATTTAGATGCCAGCGGAAATACTACCATCACAGCCACCCAAATTGATAACGGCACCTCTGACAACTGTGGCATTGCTGATACTTCCATTGACATCACCGCTTTCGATTGTAGTCATGTCGGTTCCAATACAGTGATTCTAACTGCTACCGACACAAGTATGAATACCCATACGTGCAATGCAATGGTAACTGTGCAGGATACAATCCCTCCAACTTTAACTAGATTATCAACAATAGATGTGGATCTTTCGGGAGATGGGACCGAAACTATCATTCCCTCAG
>JABSSK010000559.1 GCA_013214265.1 Saprospiraceae bacterium
ACCTGGAAAAACAACAAGCAACTATTGGTAATGTTAATTGAATCCGTAAGCAAAGGAGGGAATGTTTTATTAAATGTAGGGCCAACAGGTAGAGGTACAATTGACTACCGAGCAGAAAAAGCACTGCATGAAATAGGTGACTGGATGAAATATAACGGCAGATCCATTTATGGTTGTACTCAGGCTCCCAGCACATTTGAGGTTCCCGAAAATTCATTGCTAACCTATAATGCAACTACGAATAGACTTTATGTTCATTTGCTCGATTACCCGTTACAAAACTTCACCCTTAAAGGCATGGAAGGAAAAATAAAGTATATTCAGTTTTTACATGATGCCTCGGAAATTCAAATAGCACCGCCAAAAGGATATTGGATGAAGCAGGATGTGGGAAAAGGAGACGTAAATATAATCCTACCCGTTAATAAACCACCTGTTGAAATCCCAGTGATAGAGATTATCTTAAATTCGCCAGATTAAAGAACACGCAACAAGCTCTAAAATGAATATGTGAACTAAGCTTTTTTATAAGACGTTGCAGTTTGGAAGCCTCTCCCCTACCCTACAGCAACCACAACGCTTGCACACTTTTAGCTAAACGTTGGCCGTATTAATAAAGACAAAAAGGGGAACAGAAACTTCTATTTCCAACAAAAGCTTTTTTCGCAATGCATTCATACCGTACACGAAACGTTTATCACAACACTAACCCATCAAAAAGATGATTACCAAACAATTCATAGCGGGCTTCACATTTGGACTATCCATGTCATTTATCTCTTGGATAATTGGCATGATACTGAATGGTATACTTGAGAAAACCAAATACTATAAAAACATATCAAATCTAAATTTTATAAAAAATAAAACGATACAAAAAAGTATTGGCATGAAATACTTTAAATGGATTGTAAAAAACACGTTTTTCAAAGTTTTCAATCCGAAAATAAAATTGGACAACAAAAACAATGATTTAACTACTCTCAGACACGAAATGACACTGTCTGAGATTAGTCATATAATCGGTTTCATATTCGTATTGATAGTTGCTATTTACAAATCTGCTACGTCTGGTTTAATTTTCGGACTGACAATGATGATTCCGAATATCTTAATGAATCTGTATCCATCATTATTACAACAAGAAAATAAAAGGCGGATTGACAAAGTGTTGCGTCGAAAAACAAGAATCATATCCAACAAAATATAATAACCACTACCGCGAATTCAACTACCTTAATATCTCTTCGGAATTCCGAACGTCAGTATCGAATCAAAGAACATTAACTTAAAACCCATAACGGATACGTAACGTTGGCCAAAAGTAAAACCCGTGAAAAAGAAAATAGCAAAAGACAAAATTTGGGATTATTTCATTCTGACCTCTAGATTCCTTCTCGCATGGACTTTCCTACGCTATGGCTTGAGCAAATTAACAGCAGGGCAATTTAGCGTGACTGAAGCAGAAATGGCAACCCAATTAAAAGACTTGTCACTTTTCAAATTATCATGGTATCTGTTCGACCATGAACCGTTCAAAAGCTTTATAGGTATTTCCCAAATCTTTTGTGCCATTCTTTTGCTCATCCACAGGACAGCGTAGATTGGGGCGTTTCTATTCCTTCCCATTGCCACTACGATTTTGATTATTGACCTTTCCTTCATGCCAATATTGTTAGCGCAAGGATTTGTGTGGCGATTAAGCTTCTACATATTACTTGACGTCCTTATTCTGTGGCATTACAAAGAAAGAATGCAGGTAATTTGGGATGCACTTTGGCGTAATATGAATACCAAGTTTAAATATCAGTTTTGGGCTTATTTACTATTACCAATCTTTGCTGCCGTTCTTGAATTCATCGGGGTAATTCCTAAAATATTGACACTACTAATAGCTAATCCAACTGAAACCTTGGATAGCTTATTTCAACTACCTGAAATGATGATCGAAATAATCAAAAAAGCTAGTAACTAACAACACCTCTGCATAATTCCCTTTGGACACTCCGCATCCTATTGGTAAGCAATCAAATCATACTATCTTCATTAGAAAACAAAATGAAAGTGAAAAGAGAATACATTTTCAAATCTAAAAGATTAGGATTTCGAGATTGGCTAGGAAGCGATTTAGATGAATTGGTAAAAATGAATTCGGATGAAGAAGTGATGGAATACTTTCCAAAAACTCTGACCAAGAAGGAAAGCGGAAAACTATTCGAAAGGCTGAAACTTCATTACCAAAATAACAAATACACTTATTTTGCAACTGAAATACTGGCCAATAGCCGATTTATCGGCTTTATCGGTTTAGCATTTCAAGAATACCAAACGGAATATACACCAGCAGTAGATATTGGTTGGAGATTAAAAAAAAGTGCATGGGGCAAAGGGTTTGCGACCGAAGGAGCTAAAAGATGTCTTGAATATGGATTTAAAGAACTCAATATTAATGAAATCATCTCCGTATGCACCATCAACAACTACAAGTCAGAAAATGTCATGAAAAAAATTGGCATGACGAAGTTGGGGGTTTTTAAGCACCCAAAACTGAAG
>JABSSK010000056.1 GCA_013214265.1 Saprospiraceae bacterium
TGTATATTTCGTATCGGGAAGGCGATTCCTGGACGTTTCCTATATTTTTTGGACCGGCTGTCAATACGCCTGGAGATGAAATCAGTCCTTATTTCGATGGTAAAAACCTGTTCTTCGCCTCCGACTACCACATCGGATTTGGGGGGTACGATTTGTTTCAGGCAGAACAAGGTAATGGGCAGTGGACCAGCGTAAGTAATTTGGGCTTACCCCTAAATTCTCCGCGGGATGATTATGGCTATATTTTTGATGAACTCCAAAATACGGGATATTTTACCTCAAATCGCGTTGGTGGACGCGGAGCTGAAGATATTTATCGGGTAAGTAAGGCTGGCTCTAATGTATTGTTCAGGGTGATCAGTGCATCTGATGGTCGACCAGTATCTGGCGCTCAACTCAACTTGTCAGAATGTACCGGAAACGCCTACGGAAACGATATTTTTACCACCGACGGGCGAGGGATTATTTCTTTTCCCGTTGACCAGAATATGAATTGTCAGATCACTATTTCTGGGCCTGGTTTTGCGGAAACCAGTTACTACCTAAGTGGATATCAGGTCGCGAATCAGCCGGAAGTAGAAATTACCCTGATGCGTGCCGGAGAGCAATTCTTTGGCCGAGTGATTGATGTAAATAATCGATTACCTATTTCGATTATTGTGGTGACGGCACGCAATATCAATTCAGGTTCTACAAGCAGATCAACGTCCAAAGCAAATGGTGAATTTGCACTCGCTTTACAACCCAATTCTCAATATTTGATCACGTATTCAGGTGCCGGTTATCGAGAAGTAAGCCGAAATTTGTCAACGGGTGTATTCGTGGAAGCTGAAGTGCTCGGAACCGTTCCTATGTATGGAGCAAACCAGCCATTTGTTCCTATTGATAATAATGGTGGCGACAATACCAACCCAGGAGGTAACCCGAATGTCCGCTCTGGGTTTGCGATCCAATTGGGGGTATTTAGTAAGCCTCCTAATATGTCTGCTTTCTCTAATCTATCTTCCTTAGGTGAAGTTTATGTGGTACAGGATGGTGGTCGTTACAAAGCTCGCTTGGGCGTTTTTTCTGGGCGCAGTGAGGCCCAAAACCTTATATCTTCTGTTAAGTCACGTGGATATACCGGCGCATTTGTCGTTCAGGAAGCAGGAGCTCCGAGCCAACAACCTCCGTTTAATCCGGGCAATAATAATGGGGGAGTTTTTGATCCAGGCCAACCTACCGGTGGGGATGAAGTAAAAATACAACTGGCTGCTTTACGAACAACGAAGTGGTTCGACCGGTCCAAGGTAAGCCAATACGGCATTATTGAGGAGTTTCCACGGGGAGATTTAACCATTATGTTATTGAGTGGCTTTAGGAATGTAAACGAAGCTCGTGGTGTGTTAAGCCAGGTCAAACAAAATGGCTTTTCTGGCGCTTTTCTGGTTCGGGAAGTCAACGGGCAATTGCAAAAAGTGAGATAATTGTTGGATAAGATCAAAATTCTGGTAGCTGACGACCATAAAATTCTGATTGAAGGACTTAATATGCTGATCCATCAGGAAGATGATATGGAAATAGTAGCTACTGCTGCTCATGGTAAAGAAGTACTCGAAGCACTCCGTCAGACGCAAGTTGATGTCATATTGTTGGACATCAACTTGCCCATAATTAATGGCATTGACCTTTGTCGACAGATAAAGGCAAAATCTTCAGCCATCCGAGTTTTAGCACTGACAAGTTATAATAAAGGAATATTCATACAGCAAATGCTTAAAGCAGGGGCTTCAGGTTACGTACTTAAAAATTCAGCTTCTGAGGAGATCGTACATGCCGTCAGACAAGTGTATGCTGGGGAAACATACATGAGCCCAAGTGTTACTAATATCCTGATGGAAAGCTTACGTAATCAGCCTTCCGACTCAAATGAATTTATACCCAAACTCACCAAACGGGAAAAACAAGTACTCAAACTCATCGCTTCAGAAATGACGACCAAAGTGATTGCTCAGGAGTTACATCTAAGTGAACATACCGTAGAGTCACATCGCCGTAATCTGCTAACCAAGTTTAATGTGCGTAATGTAGTTGGATTGATCCGAAAGGCAATACAGCGTGGTTTGATCGAGTAATTCATGGTTTTCCGTGAATTTTTTGTTTCCATTTTTTCTGGGATGCTACCACCCTGAAATAGTGGGAGATTGGCTAATGAAACAGTAGGGGTAAAAAGCCCTACTGGCCCTTGCGTTCATTACCAAAATTCCGATCATGAATATTAAGTACATTTATTTTTGTTCGATCCTTATTGGATTATTATCAGGCTCGTCATTTGCACAAAACCTACAAGTTGAAGGCACCTTGACCGCTGGAAGCCTTTCCGGAAATGGCACCAAAATGGTCATTACGGATAACAATGGTTTATTAGGCACCCAAGATATTCCTATTGGTGGAGGTGGCTCTAGCCTATGGCTTGAAAATGGATCTGATATCTATTACGCTGATGGTCGTGTAGGTATTGGCCTTTCCTCCCCGACAGCGCTCTTGCATATTCTCCGTCCGATTGGCGTATCCTTGAATGAGCCATTGTTAAAGTTGGAGAATAACAGCAACCAGACTTTTGGGGCAAAAACAGGACTATCCGTCACCACCACCGTTGATGGTGATGTAGGGCGGAATGGAATTCAAAACATTACCAGCCAATCCGCTACAGCTGACGGAAACTTTAACGGGATCCTCAACAATGGTTTCCCCGGTGGATCAGGGACAAGTTATGGTATTCGAAATCTGTTGGCTAATTCAAATACCCCAATTGGACAAATGTATGGAATATCAAGTCAGGTGACTTCCCACTCTTCAAATGCAGAATTAGTCTATGGCTTATACAATGACGTTACAAAGGAAGGTTCAGGACGCCATACAGGTATATACAATGTATTGAGAGAAGGAACAAGTAGCGATACGGCTTTTGTTTCCGTCCATGAAAATAATGGAGGTTATGCTGGTAAATTTGTTGGTAATGTGGAAGTAACGGATCAGCTAGGGATTGGTATGTCCCCCGAAACTAACCTTGAATTACAGGTCAATGGAGATGTGAGGGCCATCAATATGGGGGTTAGTAAAACGGGTGCAGATTCGTACACCGACGGTATATTTGTATCCGGCGCTTATCAGGATGGGATGTCTATCTTTACTCAATTTACAGGTAGTTCCTTTCAAAACACCTACGGTATGAAAAGTGAGGCTACAGGTTTGAATTCCAGTCAAACTATCTATGGAATTTATGGTCGGGCTAACTTTGCTTTTGGTTCTTCAACAGCTTATGGTGTATACGCAGATAAGCAGTCAGGAGGCAGTGGGTATGCTTTATACGTCAATGGAGATGCCTTCAAAACAGGTACTGGAGTTTGGACAACATCGGATGAGCAACTTAAAGAAAATATTAAGCCTTTAGCAAAAGCTATGACCTTGATTAATGCACTGGAGCCATCTGAATATCACTTCAAACAAGATGAAAAATATACGCTGCTTAATCTACCTACAGAAAAACAATATGGGTTTGTTGCTCAAGATGTTGAAGCAGTTGTGCCTGAATTAGTGAAAGAAACGGATTTACAGTTCAGGGAGGCTGTCCGAGACGGAACTACCGATGGTGTTTTTTCGGAGACATACAAAGCACTTAATTATCAAATGTTGATTCCTATTTTAACACAAGGAATAAAAGAACAACAAATTGAAATTGCGGACTTACGTCAAAAAAATGAACAACTCGAGGAGTCAATAGCTATCCTTCGTCAGGAAGTCGAACAGATACGGTCACAAATAGAAATCGAGAGCTCAGCAGAACCAGAAGCGGATGTTTGGCTCGATCAAAATACACCTAACCCTTTCGCAACAGAGACTTTTATCTCCTTTCAGTTACCTGATAAGGTAAAATCCGCATCATTAATGATTACCGCACCAAATGGTCAGATGATTAAGGAATATGAAATAGCATCTGGTGGTAAAGGACAAGTAAAAATCCCGTCTTCATTATTACCATCAGGACTTTACTACTATTCCCTTATTATTGAAGGTACGCTAATGGATACAAAATCTATGATAGTAACCCATTAAGGGCAATTTAAGGAATAGGCTATATAGCCTATTCCTTTTTTTCCTATGTAGATAATCCGTACATTTTCCCTTGCGAAACCATTTATCTTCAGGCTATGAGCTTACGGATCGGACTTGTACTGTTATTTTTTATTATTGGTGGTAATCTTGAAGGGCAGTCAAGTGTACGCGATAGCCTGCTTAATTCTTTTGAGCAGGCAGAATCCGATTCCCTTCGGGCTTATTGGTCTTCTCGTCTAGCTTGGTACTATTTGAATTATGATCTCGATTCGGCTGAGGTATATATCCGTCGCGCTCGCCCTTATTATAAAATCACCGAAAATGAAGCTGGTAATATTGTTTTGTCTCATTATCAGGGGTTAGTACATCGTTTGAAAGGGGAGTTTCCGCAAGCCTTAGATACCTTCCAACGCGTACTTCAATACCATAAGTTAAAAGGTGATTCTGTTCGAATGACAGGTCCTCTTTTCAATTTGGGAGTAGTATACAGTCTGATAGGGGATTACGAAAAAAGTTTACATTATTACTATCAAGAACTAGCTATCAACCAAGCAATGGGGAACACTAATTCCATTGCAAATTCATTAAATAGTATTGGGAATATTCATAAGAACCGAGGTAATTTAGAGCAAGCATTAGAGACTTACACTAAGGCCCTGAAGGGGTTAAAGTCTGTTGGAGATCCAGGACTTCTAGCTAATATCTATGGTAATTTGGCTACCGTTTATTTCATGGTAGACAGGCTAGATAGTGCGCAGGTTCAGGCAGAAAAAAGCTTAAACATTGACCAGGAATTAGGTCGCGAGTGGGGGGTTGCCCACAGTTTGTTTGTGTTAGGGAGAATTGCAAGAGCTAAACAGAGGAATGAACTAGCCTCAGAATATTTCCTAAAAGCAATTGCAATTAGGCAAAGGTTAGGTCAGCCCATTGAATTATTGGAAAGTTACCAAGCATATGCCGATCTTTTACTAGATCAAAATCGGCTAGATGATGCTATACCTTTAATAAGAGAATCTATTACTCTGGCTGATTCGGTTTCATTTTTAAAAGGCCAGGAAAATGGTTATTACCAAATAGCTAATGCTTACGCAAAAAAGGGAGAATTTAGCCTCGCTTTTCAAAATTTAAAGAAATTTGGTGTATTAAAGGATAGTATTGTTAATCTAGAAAAAGAAAAAACCCTGCAAGAACTAGACGTACAATACGAGGTGAATGAACGAGAGCGCGCTATGGCGCAGTTGGAGGCAGAAAATCAATGGCAGCAAGAAGTTATGTTGCGGGAACGCAGTGCCAGAATAGCATTTCTAATATCTACGCTTTTATTTGCGGTCGTTCTAGTTGGTGCTATAGTATGGTATCGGGATAAATCACGCAGGGACCGACAGTATCAGGAGCAAAGATTGGCCTTACAAGACGCTACCATCAAACAATTGGCGGAGCAGGAAAAAGTGAACACATTGAATGCCATGATATCTGGGCAGGAAGAAGAACGCAAACGAATTGCCTCAGATTTGCACGATAGTTTGGGTAGTTTATTATCCAGTATTAAACTTCATGTCAGGGCTGTTTTTTCTGATACAACAGAAAAGCCTGGTGAACTTAGCTCGATGCTTGATTATGCCAGCGAAGAGGTTCGACGGATTGCCCATCATATGATGCCTGATGTTTTACAATTTGGTTTAGGTGCAGCGATAAATGATCTCACAACCCATTTTAACCAACAGGAAGGGGTTGAAGTAACCCATCAATTGATTGGGCAGGAACCAATTGATTTCCCGGATTCTTACAAGATTATGTTATATCGACTAACTCAGGAAGGTTTACAGAATGCACTGCGGCATGGTCGGTCGAAACATGTATTTGTCCAGCTCTCTTGGATGCCTGAAAATATTCTTCTCACCATTGAAGATGACGGTCAGGGGTTTGATCAAACCGCCATCTCTAATGGCTTAGGGCTGAGAAGTATGCGCTCTCGTGTTGACTTTATGAAAGGGCGTATGCATATAGATAGCCAACTCGGTGAAGGTACGTCGATTGAAGTTATGGTACCTATGGATCATGACTAACCCCATTATGGAAATGACCCGGATCCTGCATTTCAGCGGTATCCGGGCCAACAGAAAATAGCCTTTATTTATAAAAATTGATTTACATCCGTACAAGGTAAACCAAAAGCTTCAGCTACGCCTGGATAGACAATGTCACCTTTAATCACATTAAGCCCCTTACGCAATGGGGTATTGTCACGACAGGCTTTCACCCAGCCTTTTTCTGCTAGTTCAATGGCATAAGGAAGTGTAGCATTGGTTAAAGCAAAGGTTGAGGTAGCAGGTACAGCACCAGGCATATTAGCAACACAGTAGTGCAATACATCGTCAATTATAAAAGTAGGATCAGCGTGGGTAGTCGCTTTGGTGGTTTCCATACATCCACCTTGGTCAACAGCAACATCAACCAGGACGGTTCCAGGACGCATCTCCTGCAGCATATCCCTGGTAATTAGTTTAGGAGCTTTAGCTCCGGGAATAAGAACAGCTCCGATGATCAAATCATGCTCTTTAATCATCTGACGGATAGTATATTCATTGGAATATCGCGTTTGCACATTAGCGGGCATCACATCATCCAAATAACGTAAACGGTTCAGATTAACATCCAGAATTGTCACTTGGGCACCAAGTCCGGCCGCCATTTTAGCAGCTTGCGTACCAACAATACCACCACCAAGAACCATAACTTTTCCTGGTTGTACGCCCGGTACGCCGCCAAGGAGAACACCTCGGCCTTTCATTGGCTTTTCCAGGAATTTTGCTCCTTGGGTAATGGACATCCTTCCAGCAACTTCCGACATGGGTACGAGCAGGGGTAAAGAACGATCAGCTAGCTCAACGGTCTCGTAAGCCAAACAAACTGCTTTGCGTTCCATCATCGCCTTGGTTAGTGGCTCATAAGAAGCAAAGTGGAAATACGTGAATAACAGCTGGTCTTCCCGAATAAGCGCATATTCTGGTTCAATAGGTTCTTTAACCTTAATGATCATCTCCGCTTCCGCATAGACGGCTTGGATATCTGGAAGAATATGAGCACCGGCCTGCTCGTATTCTTCATCGGCAAACCCACTGCCGTTACCAGCAGTAGCCTGCACAAAAACAGAATGTCCTCTTTTTGTGAGTTGCATAGCACCTGCAGGTGTCAGGGCTACGCGATTTTCATTGTTTTTGATTTCTTTGGGTACTCCAATTATCATGTCTTGGTTTTTTCTCCGGTTAGGAATGAGCAGGCAATGTAGCCTGAGCGACGCAAAAATACATATTCAGTGAAAAAATGAAGTGGAATTATGCTTTTTAAGCGATTTATACTTTTCTAAGACACAAAAAGGGGTTCGTGAATTGGAGGAATAATCTGCTGTCGTTGGGCTTCCGAAAATAAATAACGGACGGCTTGGCGCCCGGTGTCTCCCAAATCCTCTGTAAACTCATTAACATATAACCCGATATGTTGAAACATAATTTTTTCTTCCATCTCTTGTGCATGTGCTCGCACATAACCGATAGTCTGCTCAGGATTCTGACGCGCACTTACCACACTTGCTTGTAATTGTTGTTCAAACCTTATTTTCACTTCATCTGGTAGATCTCTTTTTATGACAATACCGCCCAAAGGAATAGGGTGTCCAGTTGTCGATTCCCAGAATGTACCAAGGTCTTGGATTTTGACCAATCCTCTATCCTGATAGGTAAACCTGTTCTCGTGGATAATAAGTCCGGCATCAGCTTTGCCACTAATGACGTCGTTTTCAATTTCAGAGAATAGGGTTTCGTACTTTTGGGTAGCTTTCGGGTAAGCAAGGGAGAGCAGGAAATTAGCTGTAGTATATCTCCCGGGTATGGCAATTTTAGCCTGATTCAATTCGTCGGGATTTAGCTTTTTTTTAGCGATTAGCAAGGGGCCAACATTACGGCCCAAAGCACTTCCTGTATTTAGTAATTGATACTTTTGGGTTACATGGGCATAAGCATGGAAGCTAAGTTTGGTAATGTCTAGTTCTGCCCGAAAAGCAGCTTGGTTGAGTGCTTCCACGTCAGCTAGCGTAACATCGTATGAAAAGTGGGTATCGGGGAGTTTATTATGGATAAGTGCATCAAAAATAAAGGTATCATTCGGACAAGGTGAAAATCCCAGAGATAATTTCATGATATTGCAGGTGCGATTTAGTACAATGCTTGCGCAAAACTATAAAATCGTAAGAATTACGACGCAATAGTCGTTACTTTCTAAATACAGTGTTATGAATTTGAAAGTTTTACACGAAGACAATCATTTAATTGCTGTAAACAAACCGGCTGGAGCCTTAGTTCAAGGTGATCAGACAGGGGATGTTCCGTTAAGTGAAGTGGTGAAGAATTACATTAAGATCCGTTACAACAAACCTGGCGATGTTTTTTTGGGTGTTATTCACCGATTGGATAGGCCAGTGAGTGGTGCTGTTGTTTTTGCACGCACTAGCAAAGGGTTAAGCCGCATGAATGCGCTTTTCAAAAAGCGAGAAATACAAAAAACCTATCTGGCTATTTCCCGAAATCGACCTGACCCCATTACGGGGCATTTGACTCACTTTATTGCCAAAGATAGATCAAGGAATGTAGCGAAAGCCTTTCATACCCTTAGTAATCGTGCGGCAGAAATGAAAGCAAAAGAGTCGTCGCTGGATTATGAGGTGATCGGGGAAGTGGATAACCGGGTTCTCTTACAAGTAAAACCCCATACGGGAAGGCCACATCAAATACGAGTACAGTTATCGTCGATTGGATGTCCTATTGTTGGGGATATAAAGTATGGCGACGAGCAACCTAACCACAATGGGTCTATTCATCTGCACTGTCATCAGTTGGCATTTATACATCCGGTAAAGAAAGAGCCTGTTGTTATTAAAGCAGAACCGCCCGAAAACTTGTTATGGAATAAGTTTGAGGGCGTCTGGGGTGCTTAAAACTTTTCAATGAGTAGTAAAGAAGGAAGAGAAAGGCCCCTCCATATTCTACCAGTAATTGTGCTGGCTCAATTTGCAGGTACTTCATTGTGGTTTGCTGGTAATGCTATTTTACCGGATTTGCAGGCTACCTACCAGTTGCCGGATTCGGCATTGGGTAATATTACGTCTGCGGTTCAGTTTGGATTTATTGTAGGGACTTTACTGTATGCGATTTTATTAATTGCCGATCGGTTTTCTCCAAGTAGGGTATTTATGGTATCCGCGGTACTAGGTGCCTTATGTAATATTACGGTAGGTTGGTTAGCCGAGTCGTATTTTCCTATTTTGGTAGCCCGATTTTTCACCGGATTTTTTCTGGCAGGTATTTATCCGGTAGGGATGAAAATTGCATCGGATTGGTATAAAACAGGATTGGGTAAAGCCTTGGGATATTTAGTAGGCGCCTTAGTGCTTGGGACAGCATTTCCGCATTTTCTGCGGTTCTCAACGGCTTCCTTATCTTGGCAATCTGTAGTTATTGGAACATCTGTTCTTGCATTTGTGGGAGGTATCCTCCTTCGGCTCACCGTCCCGGATGGACCTTACAGTAAACCAGGCAGTAGATTTGATCCTCGGGTCATACTCGATATGTTCAAGATTTCTACTTTCCGGTCAGCAGCATTTGGTTACTTTGGTCATATGTGGGAATTATACGCATTTTGGGCTTTTGTTCCTTTTGCGTTAAGCATTCCCATTCCGGATACCTCGGATGCTTCTTTTTCATTGTATTGTTTTGTGGTTATTGCTTTAGGCGGGCTGGGATGTATAGGGGGTGGTTACATTTCAGCAAAGAGAGGAAGTGCTAAGGTCGCTTTTGGTATGTTATTGGTTTCGGGTATTTTGTGTTTGCTTTCACCAGTGTTTTTAGCTGGCCCTAATTGGCTAATCTTACCTCTTTTAGGTTTATGGGGTTTAACAGTGGTAGGGGATTCTCCTCAATTTTCAACCTTAGTAGCTCAGAATGCGCCGGCTGCTTATCGGGGTTCTGCGCTCACGATCGTAAATTGTTTGGGTTTTACCATTACAATAATCAGTATTCAGCTTTTAAATTATTTGCTTTTAATCTGGCCCGTTTCGTTAATTTTTTGGCCTTTAGTTTTGGGGCCGATATTGGGGTTACGGGCTTTAGTTACTAGTGACCTCCTCACTTAAGTGAGGAGGTCACTAGTAACTAAATTTTTTAACACTTCCAAATAAATCGCGTATGAAAAAATACTTCCTCCTCACCATGCTCCTTGGTGGCTTATTATGTGGATGCCAAACGAAGAAATCATTTTCTCCGAACGGTACAGAAATCCTGTGGGATGAATGGGGCGTACCACACATTTACTCAGATAATAATAATGATCTGATGTATGCCTATGGATGGGCCCAAATGCACAACCACGGCAACCTCATTCTTGAACTTCTCATTAAATCCCGTGGGCAAGGGGCTCAGTTTTTTGGAGAAGAACAACTGACCAATGACATGATTGTTCATAGCCTGCGAATCCCCGAAAAAGCTTCTGCCTTTTTTGAAAATAAGTCGGATGAAATGAAAGGAATCTTGTCTAGCTTTGCGCAAGGAGCTAATGATTATGCCCAAGCATATCCAGATAAAATCAACCCAAATATACAAGCTGCACTGCCTATCACGGAAGCCGATCTCCTAGGGCATACCCTCTTCGTAATTGGTACCCGCTTCGTAGGTGGTGGTGACCTCGGCCTAGTAAGTAATTGGAAAGAATTAGGGTCCAATACCTACGCAGTAAGTGCAGAACGATCAGCTTCCGGAAATACTATGCTGGTACAAAATCCACACCTGCCTTGGGTAAATGAATTCACTTGGATGGAAGCTCACCTCCACGGCCCTGATGCCAATGTTTACGGCGCTACTCTGGTAGGACTACCCGGACTAGGAATCGCTTTTAATGAGCATCTGGGATGGGCACATACCAACAACACCATCGATAATGCAGATACCTACGAATTAACCCTTCAGGATGACGGCTACGTTCTGGATGGTGAAGTTGTTCCTTTTGACGTCCGTATGGCTAAAATATCTGTAAAACAAGAAGACGGTAGTCTAGTTGATCAGGATGTTCCCTTGCTAGATTCTAAACACGGGCCAGTGGTGAGAAAAGGTGAAACCAAAGCTCTCGCCATTCGGGTTGCTGGCCTTGAAAATGCAAACCTGATGGATCAGTGGTGGCAAATGGGAATAGCCAGTAACTTTGAAGAATTCGAAGCCGCTATCAAACCCGTTGATATACCTTTCTTTAATATTATGTATGCCGATGTAGAAGGAAATATATTCTACATGTTCAACGGAAAAGTGCCGGTTCGCTCTGAAGATGCTTGGGACTTTTGGCGCGGGGTAGTACCAGGTGATCGCTCGGATTTGATCTGGCAAGATTACCATACGTACGATGATCTACCTAAAGTGAAAAACCCCGAGCAGGGATGGCTGCAAAATGCGAACGATCCCCCATGGACCAGCACCATCCCAATGGCTCTGGATGCGGATGATTTTCCAGGATATATGGCTCCCCGCAGTATGGCCTTCCGCCCGCAGCGTTCAGCACGTATGCTGATGGAAGATGACACCATTACTTTTGATGAACTGGTGGCCTACAAGCTGTCCACCCGAATGGAACTAGCCGATCGCATCTTGGACGACCTTTTTGCTGCTGCTGCCACTAACGCTGATAATACTACACTTAACGAGGCAATAGCTGTTCTTCAAACATGGGACCGACAGGCAAATACAGATTCTAAAGGCGCTGTATTGTTTTATTCATGGTACCGCACCATGCAATTCTCCAATCAGGCTACCTTCGAAACACCTTGGTCAGAGGAAGACCCAATGAATACGCCCGATGGACTGGCAAACCCTGAAGTAGCCGTTGCTAAACTGATAGCAGCAGCAGAGCAGGTAAAGCAAATTTACGGTAGCTTGGACGTAGCATGGGGTGAAGCATTCCGCCTGCGCCGGGGTGATATCGATCTGCCTGCTAACGGTGCCGATGGGGGCGTAGGCATCTTTCGGGTGACCTGGCCTTCCGGCTATGATAATAGCCAATATACAATCGGTGGAGGCGACTCATGGGTAAGTATAATTGAATTCGGAGATGAAATAAAAGCAAAAGTATTGCTAAGTTATGGTAATGCCACTCAGGCTGACTCGCCCCATAACGGAGATCAGTTACAGCTGTATTCTGATAAAGATATGCGCGATGCATACTTTTACCGTCAGGATGTGGAAGCCCATGTCCAACGTACCGAAGTGTTGGTAAATGGGAAAATGACCACACCCAAATAAAGCTAGTAATGCCAAGCAATAAATCGACTGCGTTTGTTGCCCAAATGAATCGGAAAGACCTGGACGTCCAGGGCTTTCCGGTTTTTTAATTCCGCTTTGGCGAAAGCCACATGATCTTTCTGAGAAATCAGACAGGTAAACCAGCCAATTTGTTGCTGGTAAATCTCACTCTCTTCTATCATATGACGCAAAAATGCTACTTCACCACCCTCCGTGAATAATTCATTCGTTTGGCCCCCAAAATTTCTAGCATCTCCTGCGTAGTCTAGATTCTTCTTCTTCCGTTGCGTTGCCCGATCAGCTTCATCAGCATTGGCATAAAACGGAGGGTTGCACATACTGATATGAAAGAAATCATTTTCACGAATGATGCCAGTAAAAATATGCTCAGGAGTCTTTTGCTGCCGGATCTGTATGCCCTTTTGTAGTACCTTATTCATTTCAATAAGAGCTCTTCCTACCCGAACTGCAGTGCGGTCAATATCCGTACCAACTACTGACCACCCATATATCTGATGAGCAAGGATCGGATATATCAAATTGGCTCCGGTTCCAATATCTAACAATTTTATAGCATTGCCCTCAGGTAACTGGTTGCTATTGGTAAGCAGATCGGCAAGCATATGAACGTATTCGGCCCTTCCTGGTACCGCAGGGCAAAGATATCCCTCAGGTATGTCCCAATGCGTTAATCCGTAATGATGAATTATCAGGGCTTGATTAAGGGCTTTTACGGCAGTTGAATCCGCAAAATTTATAGTTTGTTCCCCTTTGGGATTCTCAATGACAAATGCTTCCAAACCAGGACTCGATCCGATTAAGTCTGGAAAAGAATAGCCGTTTTTATGAAGATTACGGTTGTGATACATGGAAAAGGTTTAATCGTGTGAAAACAAGAAATTTGGAAGTCAGATGACAGAAGAATAAGTTAGGGCTTGCGCCATGGATTCTCCGGCGATATAACCACCTGTCCAAGCTGCCTGAAAATTAAACCCTCCTGTGATAGCATCAATATTAAGTACTTCGCCAGCCATGTAAAGGGTAGGGTATTTCTTTGTACTAAAATGTTGGAAATCGATTTCCTTCAAACTAACGCCCCCGGCGGTAACAAATTCCTCCTTGAAGGTGGACTTTCCGGTGACCTGATATCTGCCGGCACATAGCTCTTCCGTGAGTTTGGCAATATGCCTTTTTCCTAAATCCTGCCATTTTCGGTCCTCAGGAATTTCCGAAGCTCTACAGAAAGCACGCCACAGCCTTTGTGGCAACCCAAAACGCGCATGACTGAATACTTGCTTTTTACCATCAGTGGAAACCCATTCTAATAATTGTGCTCGACAATGCTCTTGCTTTTCAGCAATCCAGTTGATCCGGATGTGGAACTGATAGGACAGATCGGCTAAATCCCGTGCACCCCAGGCAGACAGTTTGAGGATAGCCGGGCCACTCATACCCCAATGGGTTACCAATAAGGGTCCAGCACTTTTAAGTTTACTCTTTTCTACCTTAATTTCCGCTAGTGGAACAGACAGTCCCGGTAAATTCTCTATCCGAGAGTCCTTTATATGAAATGTGAATAGAGAAGGAACCGGAGGTACAATGGCTAAACCCAAGGCCCCAAGGTGTTTCCAGATTATTGTGTTGGAACCCGTGGCTAGCATTACCAATTGAGCCTTATACTTCCTCTTTGTCGAGATGATAGTCCAGAATGTATCCGTAGAATCGGGTGGAATGAGCTGGTCCATCCTTTCCTGGGTTTGAACAGAAATACCGGCTTCATGTGCTTGCTTGGTCAAACAATCAATTATGGTCTGTGAATTATCCGTAGTTGGAAACATACGCCCATCGGCCTCAATTTTTGTAGGTACACCACGTTCTTCATACCAAGCAACCGTGTCGCCACACGCAAATCGGTTAAACGGACCCATTAATTCGCGTTGGCCTCTTGGGTAGTGCTTCGATAATTCCCTAGGAGTCCAGCAGGCATGCGTAACATTACAACGGCCACCTCCAGAAATACGTACTTTCCCCAAAACGTCTTTCCCCTTTTCAATAATTATAATCTTGGAACCTGGACGTGAAGCCGCAGCCTGAATGGCAGCAAAAAATCCAGCCGCTCCTCCTCCAATAATAATTATATCTACACGTTTCTCCATGCCACAAAGATACCACGCTGGTCGTTACGGTAAAAAAAATATAGCATACAAGTGGATAACGTATGCGTAATTCACTGCCTGTGGGTAGGGATGGTTATCCATCATTTGCACTGGCTTTTTATCGAGCCTAGGGGCACGTTAAGCACAGATCAACTATAATTTAGTTATTAAACGAAAAAATAGTTGTAAAAACGAAGTTTTCGTTTTATATTGTATTGAGAATAGAATTCTCATCTTTTGAATCATTTATTAGCACCAAATTATGCGTCGCTTAAATAGTAAGGAAGAACAGGTCATGCAAATTTTATGGCGTTTGAATAAAGCCTTCGTGAAAGAAATTCGCGCGGAGATGGACGATCCACCTCCTCCAATAACCACCGTTTCTTCGATTGTACGAAAGCTAGAAAATGAAGGTTTTATAGGTCATGAGAATTTTGGAAAGACCTATCGGTATTATCCAATTATTGGACAGGAAGCATACCGTAAATCAACTTTCCGTCGGTTGCTGGACCATTACTTTGGGGGTTCTCCACGCAAGCTTTTATCCTACTTTGTTGAAGAGGAAGATGTGTCCGCCGATGAGCTTAACGATATTTTAGAACAAATCCGGAAGAAGGAAGAAGAAGGGAATGAATAGTTTGTTGGCGTTTATATGGGAGAGTTCCGTTATGTTGGGTCTGGGTACGCTGATGTACTTCGGGTTTCTAAAACGTAGTGGAAGCTATCAGGCTAATCGATTTTTTTTACTGTTATGGCCGATTTTATCAGTGGTTATGGCAGCCATGCATATAAAGATATTGGGAGCACCGATCATCATGGATGCTTTGGTTGTCACTGGTTCATCCACTTTTTCAGATGTTTATTTTACATACGGTGATGAGAAACCAACAGTATCTGATTCTGGCTTCTTTACCAAAAGCTGGCTTGAGTATTTGTTTTTGCTGGGGATGACGCTTCGTTTTCTGTGGATGTTGGTTCGGTTAGGTCTGCTTGCTAAACTGATATTAATCCATCCGAGCATACGTCATGGTCGTATCTGGGTGGTAAAAGATGCGGAAGGTGTTTCACCTGCTTCTTTCGGGCCAGTCTTGTTTTGGAAATCCGATTGGGAAATCGAAGGCCCCATTTTTGAGCACGAAAAGATACACATGCGGCAGTACCATTCCTTAGATCGCATTTTGTTCGAACTCATCTTAATAGTGCTCTGGTTCAACCCTCTGATGTACATCTTGCGTCGTGAATTACATGACCAGCACGAATTTATTGCGGATGCTTCGGTCGTAAAAAATTATTCTGTCTATACATATGCGCAGCTTTTATTACAAAATCAACAAAATCCGGCATCCTATCAATGGGTTGCTCCCTTTTCAAATCACCTGAAAAAAAGATTAAAAATGTTAAATCACCCGACTGTTAATGCAAAATGGCGGTACCTGTTGGTACTGCCCTTATTTCTGGTTTGTTGTGCCTTTTTTCCATTCGAGACGTATCACGAGGTGCACTGGCTAGATACAGAACCTTTAATATCTGAACAGCTGGCAGCAGAAACTACTCTTCAGCCTACAACTAACCTTACCGTTAGGAACGGGCAACTCAATTTTATCTGGCCGATATCACCCATAAAATATGATTACAGCAGTGGGTTTGGAATGCGTGTGCACCCCATCACTAAAAAGCAGCAATTCCATTACGGTGTGGACGTAAAAGCACCTATTGGAACACCAGTATTGGCCAGTGCAACTGGAAAAGTTATTACGTCTAAATACGGTGATGGCTATGGTCATTACATTGTGGTGGAACACAATAATCAATACCAAACTAAATACTGTCATCTAGATGAGCGATTGGTCGCTATAGGAGATATGGTCGAGCAATCATCTATCTTAGGAACAGTAGGGAATAGTGGGAAGAGTATTCGTCCGCATCTTCATTTTGAAATGCGTAAAGATGGAAAACCCATAAACCCGGAAACCTTTTTACCCAAATTCAAGTAGTTTTTTGCCGTAAGGCCTGCACTTCAAAATTCAGGACTATGCAGTGGATTAGTTTGTCTCAATTTCTTATTGAATCAAGCATTTGTTTGTTGCTTTTCTATAGCTTTTATGTTGTTTTTCTGCGTTGTGAAACCTTCTTTAAGCTGAATCGAATGTACCTTTTACTTACACCCTTGGTGTCCATATGCATCCCGTTCATTCACATTGAGTTAGCAAAGAATGAGGTAGCACCAATGCTTGATACTTGGTTGTTGGTATGGTTGTCACAAGCCTCGGGTCTCCCCGAAACCCTGGACAAATCTCTAGGCGAACGATTCACTTTAGGGCATATCTTTCTGGCTGCATATATAATTGGATTATGCGTCATGATTGTGCGGTTGGCAACAGCCTTCTGGGGGTTACGCAAATTACTGAAAGGAAAAACATATGAACTAGCTGGTCCGGCTGCTTCTTTTTTTGGTCATATTTTACACCAGAAAAATGGTAAGGCAGAAGAGCATGTATTGTTTGATGCGCATGAGCAAGTACATGTTGAGGAAAGGCATAGCCTTGATGTTCTATTTATGGAATTTCTTATTGCAGGTTATTGGTTT
Organism: Saprospiraceae bacterium; assembly: GCA_013214265.1. Classification (GTDB taxonomy): domain Bacteria; phylum Bacteroidota; class Bacteroidia; order Chitinophagales; family Saprospiraceae; genus DT-110. The sequence continues at coordinate 17,172 of JABSSK010000056.1, forward strand.
CATCCTTTGATTTACAAGTTTCGACAGCAACTTAAATTAGTTCATGAATTTATTGCGGATGCAAAAGTAGTCCGACAAACTGGAAAGCCTTATTCCTATGCTCAGCTTTTAGTCAGGCATAGCCAGAATGATCACGACCATTATTTGCTGAGTACGTTTGCATCCTTTACAAAAAGCAGATTAATCATGTTAAATACCATACCATCTCCTGCCTATAGAAAGGCAAAATATTTTTTCTCTATCCCTCTTTTTATAACCCTGACTAGCCTTTTTTCTTTTGACTTAATCGAGGAATTACCGGAACCGCTTATTCAGCCTATTGAAATGATGACGGCCGAATTAGACCGACTCGGTAATTTGGAAACACCCATTATACGGGCAGAGCCAGATCGTATCTCTTTCGTAAATGATACCCTGCCAAATCCATCTTCATCAGTGCGTATTCGGGAAGATAAACGCACTGTAGAGCCTATTTACATAATCGATGGTAAGCCGGTATCAAAAGAAGAAGTAGAGCTGTTAAAACCTGAAGCCATTAAAAGCATCCATGTCTTAAAAGGAAAACAAGCACGCGCTTCTTATGGTGAAAATGGCGAAAATGGGGTAATTGAAATTCACCTCGGTACACCTGAAACACCTATTCAAAAAGATGAAATTATTGATCTGCTGAAAAAAGATAAGGTTATTGACCTAAACCTTGATATACAGCGTAGTTTGGAATATGAAAAGTCTGCCGTCTTCTCTAATACATCTAAGGTGGAAAGACTATCCAATCCTTTAATTGTTATCGATGGGGAAGTTCAGGGTGAGCAATTGCGAATAAATGAAATTGATCCCAACAGCATAAAGTCTATTCATATATTTAAAGGCGAAAAGGCAATTAACCTTTATGGAGAAGCT
>JABSSK010000560.1 GCA_013214265.1 Saprospiraceae bacterium
TGCTAACAGACGAGGAGTTTACACTGCAAAAGCGAAAACTCTTAGATCAGTAAAAAACGATGAGTCGAGGTTAACCGTCTTTTCTTGTAGAATATGAGATCAGATACCTAATTCAGATAATCGATCTTTTATTTGCTCCAGAATGACTTTATCCCCAAAAGCGTCACAGTGACCTGCCATAGGTGTGAATTCAATCACAGCATTGGACGTCGGTTCTGTTTGTGCTTGAATTATGTTTGCAAATGTTCGGGTGGCCGGGTTGAGAAAAAAGTTATCCATATCACCCATCCAGATGTAAATCTTATCCTGTAGCTTAGGACCTAGTTCTGCCCAGTTCTCTGCAATCAAAAGTCCTAAATCATATTGTCGCCAATGCGCAACAACCGTTTTATCAATGGCGCCAGTTTCTGGATCAAACATGGGTTCTGGTAAACCATCCGCACCTTTGGGGCTGTATAAGGCATTGTGTGCACTAAATTGCCCACCACTATTAATATAAGTACCAGAAGGAGCTAACACATTCTCATAACGAATAAACGTTTCCATAAAAACAATAGGGTCACCAGATAAGTCCCGGGCTAATGGGTGGGGGTTGCCCCATTCATTATTGAAGGCATTTTCGTCTTGGTATATATCGATAAGTTGGTAATCAGAAAAAGTAATCGCATCCGGACTGTAAGACCAAACGCCATTGAACATATCAGGGTAGAATAATTGTAGGGCTAAAGAAACCCACCCTCCTGTCGAACACCCATCAACAAACCGATAAGTAGGGTCTTGTTTGCCCCGGTAGGCTGCTTCCAGCTGGGGAATTAATTCTTTGGTCAGCATTTGGCCGTAGGGACCATTGTTCTTGGAATCCAGATGATAATTATCCCCGTAGGGACCTTCACCATCCAAATACACATTGATGACTTGGGGGGCACGCTCCGACATCCACCATTTCAAGAAGTCAGGGTCCTCTAAACGCCGGTTAATACGGGTATACCGGCCCCCGTATCCCGAGATATTGTATCGAACCGGATACGTACGACTGGGCTGATCATGAAAGGTAGCTGGTAGCAAAACGGATACCGTGTAGTAGATGTCCCGACCACGAAAACCAGATAGCAATTCTGATTTGATCCGAAAGGTTTCCACTAAAGGATGCTTATTTATCCTGCGGGGTGGAATCTGCTGGCTAAGCAGGGCCGTTGTGGTAAAGCCATCATTTACCTCAAGGGTATATACTTCAGAATGTAGGTTGCCTGGTGCATCGATTCGAGATTCCTCATCGTCCTGGTCCCAGACAACCTGAAAAGAATAGGTGCCATTTGGTATGCCCGTAAGGTCAAATGGGGCAGTCCGGTCCCAGGATTCCTTACCCTGTATGACTAAGGGTGTTTCCTTAGTCCAGTTCATGTTGCGCGCAAAAATATGGTTAGGCTCCGTTGACATTGGCCATAATTGCTGACGCGGCTCACTGTTTTTGTTTTCGCTGATAAAAAGAAAAAGACGCCCCGCCGTATCCAACGAATCCATAAGGTTATCTGCTATCTCAATTTGAATACGAATTGGGTTTTGGGTATTCTTTTCAAGCTGGCAGCTTGTACATAATACAAGCAAAGCCATCAGTAGGGAAATCATTTTTACCATAGTGTTGGTTTTTATATTAAGATAATAGGATTATCTTATATGTTGGCTAGTAATCTTCAGGTTGAATAGACGGAATCCCTTCAGTATGGTAATCTATGTTCTGATTCTTATCCTCATTTTTTCCATTTTCAATTTGGTAATCAGACCATTTTCTAATTTCAGTCAACGGAATTTTTTTCAGAGCGAGTCCGAATCTAACTAAATGTCCTATTTTTTCTTTTTCTGTACCCATTTATGATTGAAATAAAAACTTCTTCAGTAACCTTTTTGAAATCTAATGGATTAGGATCGTTGTAAGGTTTTTCGGCAACAATAACAGAATCAATATTACCAGTGTGCCAACCTCGGGCTTTTATTAACTGGTCTACCTGTTGTAATAATAATAAACTATCAGCCCCTGCCCATTTGGGATCGGAGGGTGGGAAATAGTGACCAATATCCCCTAAACTTAATGCTCCTAACATAGCATCCATAATGGCATGGGTGAGCGCATCAGCGTCGCTGTGTCCTAATAATCCCAAGTCATGGGGAATGTTGACACCCCCTAAAATCAAGGGGCGATCGGGGACTAAACGATGGATATCATAACCGTTACCGATGCGAATATTCATGGTTAAAGTTCTTTTTATCAGACTAATCTTTAATTATATAGGAATTCGGTATGCGTTCAAAAAATAACTCAGTGTTGTAGCGATCGTATCATTAAGGGAAGAACTTATAAATATCTTTTCTGTTGTCCATTTTTCATTGTCAATTGTTAAATGATTTTAAATCCTTTTCAAAACTAGATTAAAATTTTACTTTCATTTTGGTTCTTCATCAAGTAGAGAAAATATGTTTTCTTGGGGAACAAAATCATTTTTTCTTCCTTCAGTGATGGCATTAGCTAAACCAACTTCTTCTAATGCTTCTA